>JBAUYI010000493.1:0-1827 GCA_049584715.1 Xanthobacteraceae bacterium | reverse complement strand
GCGTCATGCCGGCGGCTCCCGCGGCATCGCCGAAATTCCGATTGCATCTTTTGCCGTGCCGGTCTCCGCTTTCGCTCTCGCCCGGCCGCGCCAATTTGGACGCGCATCTGGCCCGGCTGCGTCCCGCCGCCGTCCTGGTGTCGGGGCCGCCCGCCATGGTCGACTTCACGCTGCGGTGCCTGCAGCCGCACCGGCCCGCGACCCGGGTCATCCTTTATATGCCGATCGAAGGCGAATTGGCCGCACCCGGCGTGCTCTCGACCATAGCGCTCGCCGACGCCTGCATTCTCTACACCGAGCACGCGCGCAAAAACGTACGCGCGCTGCATGCGCACGCGCCGGTGCGCGATCCACCGATCCGGCTGCCGCCGCTGTTCGTGCTCGGCCACGGCGTCGACTGCGCCGCGTTCGCGCCGCTTGGCGGCAGCGTCGACGGCCATTTCGGCGACGCGGGCCGCGCCGCCGCGCGTGCTCTGCTGTTTCCGGACAATGCCGCGCTGCGCCGCGGCTTCATCGTGCTCAACGCCAACCGCGCCTACTATCGCAAACGTCTCGACTTGACGATCGAAGGCTTTGCACGCTTCGCATCGGGCAAGCCGGACGCCTTCCTCTACCTGCATGTTCCCGGCGTCGAGCCGGCGGAGCGCAAGTCACTGGACGCCGCCGCCGCGGCGACCGGCATCGCACAGCGTGTGCTCATCAATGCGGTGAATCCCGACGGCGCCGCGCTGTCGCGCCAAACGCTCAATCTCCTCTACAATGCCTGCGACGTCGGCCTGACCACCGCGATGGGCGAGGGCTGGGGCCTCGGCAGCTTCGAGCATGCCGCGACCGGGGCGCCGCAGATCGTGCCCGACCACACCGCGTTCGCGGAAAACTGGCGCGATGCCGCGCTATTGGTGCCAATTACCGGCCGCCAGTTCGTCTTCTACGAGTTTGCCGATATGTTCGAGGTGTCGCCCGACGGCGTCGCGCAAGCGCTCGAAGCGCTCCATGGCGATGCCGAATATCGCCGTCGCATGGCCCATGCGGCCTATGCGCGCGCCAACGAACCGCGCTATCGGTGGCCGAATCTCGCGCGCCGGCTCGGCGATTTCCTTGACGGGATCATCGCGGCGGAACCGCCGCGCGATTGATTCAGCCCCTGAGAAATTCCCCGACCAACTCCGCCACGCCCTGCGCCTGCTCGAAATGCGGCATATGCCCGGCGCCCTCCAACATCGCGACGCGCGCATGGGCGATACGCCTCGCGAACTCGTCCGCATAAGCCGGCGCGATGATGCCGTCGGCTTTGCCCCAGACGATCAACGTCGGCGCGGCGATGCGGTGGATGTGTTTTTTCAAACCCTTGTCGGGCAGCGGCCAGACGAATTTGCCGGTGCAGGCCTGCGACCAGATGAAGCCGACTTGGGCGTCGATGCGTTCCGCGGCGTCGGTCGGCATTTGGAATTTTTCGGCGTGCTCGCCGTTAGGGTCGGCGAACAAGGCGGCGCGCAGGTCGGCGGGCGACAATAGCATCCAGTTCCTGACCGGCATGTCGTCGCGCCACAGGCCGACCGGGTCGATCAGGACGAGCTTGCTCACACGTTCCGGCATGGCGGCGGCGATCTCGCAGGCGACCAGGCCGCCGAACGAATGGCCGACGAGCACGGGGCTTTTGAGCTCGAGCCGGTCGAGCAATTCGCCGTGATAGACGATCAGGTCCCACCAGTCGTCGATCTGGTGCACGGCTTCCGAATCGCCTTCGCTGGTGCCGGGATGCTTTGGCGCGTAGACCGTATGCGTGCGCGCCAACAGCTCGAGAAAGTCCTGGTCGTTGCGCAGGCC
>JBAUYI010000492.1:0-10628 GCA_049584715.1 Xanthobacteraceae bacterium | reverse complement strand
CGGTGATGATCATCTCCGATGCCGGCGCCGGCGCCAGTCCGGATGTTGCCACGCGCATCGTTGCCGACGGCCTGAGCAAAATCTGGGGACAGCAGGCGGTCGTGGTCAATCATCCCGGCGCCAACGGCAGTATTGCAGCGCGTGCGGCGAGCGAGGCGCCGACCGACGGCTACACGCTCTATTCGCCCGCGCTCTCGACCTTCGTGGCGCTGCCGACGGTGGCGCCCAACCTGCCGGTCAAGCTGCCGCGCGATTTTCTGCCGATCGGCTTCATCGCCGAGCAGCCGATGTTTCTTTCGGTCGATCCTAAAAGCGGCATCACCACGCTGCCCGAGCTCATCGATCGCGCCAAAAAGGCGCCGGGTACGCTGTCGATCGCGGTCTCCGGCGTCGGCCGCATGACGCATCTGACAGGTCTGCTGTTGCAGCAGAAGGCCGGCATCAAACTCATTCCGGTGCCGTATACCGGCGGCCCTTCGGCGGCGCTGGCCGATGTGGCCGGCGGCCGCGTCACCATGATCATCGAAGGCTATCCCGGCATCATCGGCGCGGCGAACGCCGGTCAGGTGAAGCTGATCGCCGTAGCTTCGCCGCAGCGGCTCGTGGAATTTCCCGATCTGCCGACGGTGGCGGAAACCATTCCGGGTTTCGCCGCGGCTGGCTGGCTCATCGTCGCGGCGCCGGTCGGCACGCCGGCGCCGATCATCGCCAAGGTGAGCGCGGACATTGCCAAGGTCGTCGCCGATCCGGACGTGAAAAAGCGACTGGCGGCCACCGGCAGCTATACGCACGCCATGACCCCTGACGAGACCGGAGCCTTTGTCGCCAAGCAGCAGGAAACCTGGCTGCCGGTTCTGCAGACGATTTCGACGCAATAAGGCAATCGCGCGTTTACGCCGTTGCAACGTCGAAGCCATCCAAGCTTCCATGCTCGATAGCGCGTCGCACGAGGCCCGTCGTTTTTGCCTCCGCGGCAAAGTCCGACAGATAGGATAGCAATCCAGTGCTGCCCTTGGCGACGGCAATGCCTACGCGATTGACGCCATAACCTTTCGCCAGCACGCGAGCCCCGGGCAATCGCCCGGCAAACGCGCTGAGCTGATCGCGTGGAAACGCCAGCGCGTCGACTTTCCGATCTTCCAGCAGATCGAACGCGCTCTCGGGCAGTTCGACGCCTATGAGCTCGGCTTGCTCGACGATACGGCGTAGCGCCAGCGCCGAGGCATGACCGTCGACGAGGCCAATACGCCGTCCCGCCCGATCGGCATCTTCAAGGCTCCCGATCGTGGAGCCGGCCGGCACCAGAAGCGAATAGTCGAACTGGAAGAGCGCCGGCGAAAAATCCACCACGGCGACGCGCGATGGTTCGATGCCGAGAAATGCCACGTCGCATGCACCGTTTTGCAAACCGGCAACCGCCTCCTTGGGCGACGGATATTTGATAACCTGCGTCGCAACGCCGAGGCGTGCGGCGAGTGCGCCCACGATCTCAATTGCGATAAAGCCGGTGCCGATGCCGCGAATGCCCGTGGCATCCTCGATGTATTGCGGCAGGAACAGCGCGAGACGAATGGCGCCGGCCGCCGCAAGCGCGGCGAACCGCGGATCGGCCGGTGGCATGCTTTGCGCTTACCGCTCGCCTGCTTCAGTGAAGAACTTCTCGCCATAAGCAAAGCGGTTCGGCTTGAGGAAGAAGCCGAGCAACAGGGCGCCGTTCGGCGCTACGGCCTCGTGCTGATTGCCGGCCGGCCGCCAGACGAACTGGCCCGGCCCGCACTTGCCTTCGTGATCTTCCAGCGAGCCCTCGATCACGTAAGTCTGTTCGAGCGCGGTATGCTCGTGCAGCGGTACCACGGCGCCGGGTTCGAGCTTGAACAGCGCCGTGGTGACGCCGTCGCCGTCGGTATAGAGCACCTTGATCTGGATGCCGGGAAATTTGGTTTTTTCCCACGGCAGGTTCGGCGCATCGACATAATGCGCGGCGCGCTCGGGCGGATTGTCGGGCTTGATGTCGGAATGCACGACCTTGCGGGCTGGCGCGGACATGGCTGTCTCCCTGGGTGAGGCGTGTCGGTTGCCTCAAGCATATTGCGCCCGCCGGAGCGCCGCCAGGGCGTAGGCGGCGAGCCCTAAAAATGCCAAGGCCCGCACGCGGCGGGCCTGGAAAAGGTCGACGGGAAATTCCGTGAAGCGATCAGGCCGTCGCCTTGCGCTTCTTGACGACTTGGCGCTTGAGCTCGAGCACCCGTGGCGACAGCTCGGTGTCTTTGGCCTTGAGCAGAAACGCGTCGAAGCCGCCGCGATGATCGACGGTCTTGAGCGCATTGGCCGAAATCCGCAGCCGGACTGAGCGGCTGAGTGCGTCCGACAAAAGCGTGACATTGAGCAGGTTGGGCCGAAACCGCCGCTTGGTCTTGCGGTTCGAATGGCTCACCCGGTTGCCGATCTGGCGTATCTTTCCGGTCAGTTCGCAACGCCATGACATGGTTGTCGTTCCTCAAAGGTCCCGCCGCGGCAACCGCCGCCTGACGACGATGTAGGATATACGCGGACCTATAATCAGGGGTCTCCGCAGCGTCAAGCATATGTCGGATATGGCCTTTACGCCGCGCCAAACCACACAAAGGACGCATTCCCGAACGAGGAAGGGCTTGGGGGTTTCATGCTTGGGCCATATCCGGCTGGCAAAGGTCCCCATAGGTTCGAAATCGCGCCGGTGACCCGCTGATCCGGCAGCATTTGGGGAAAACACCGTCAGTGTCCGTGCTGCCGCAACGGGTTCCTTTTGCTGCCGCCCCCGCCGCGTTTGCCGCGGCGGTTTGCGTCATGGTGGCGTTTGCCGCCGATGCCGGCCATGTCGCCGCGGCTCAGGCGCATTTGGAAGCCGAATACACCGCCACGCTCTCCGGCCTGCCGATCGGTCACGGCACCTGGGCCATCGAGATTGCCGAGGACCAATATACCGCGGCGGCCAGCGGCTCGACTTCGGGACTGCTGCGGATCTTCACCGGCGCGCGCGGCGCCGGCGCTACCCGCGGTAGCTTCAATGGCGATCAGACGGTGCCGACGAGCTACGTCGCGACCATCGATTTCGACCGCAACAAGTGGGACGACGTGCGCATGGCGCTCGCCGGCGGCAATGTGAAGGATTTATCCGCCGAGCCGCCGCTCGTTCCACATCCCGAACGCATTCCAGTGAGCGACGCCGACCGCCGCGGCGTCGTCGATCCCATGAGCTCGACCATCAACCGCGTCGGCGGCAACGGCGATCCGGTGTCGCCTTTAGCCTGCGCCCGCAAGGTCGCGGTCTTCGACGGCCGCGTGCGCTACGACCTGCGCAGCGAGTTCAAGCGCATGGAGACGGTCAAGGCCGAACGCGGCTACCAGGGGCCGGTCGTGGTCTGCGCGGTGTATTTCGAGCCGATCTCCGGCTACGTGCCGAATCGTCCGGTGATCAAATATCTGGTCGCGTTGCGCGACGCCGAAGTCTGGCTGGCGCCGATCGCCGGCACCCGCGTGCTGGTGCCGTTCCGCTTCTCGATGCCGACACCGCTGGGCATGGGCGTGTTGCAGGCGATCCAATTCGTCTCGGCGCCGCCAGCGGGCCACCCCAGCGTCAGCGCGAAAACCCAGTAATCGCGGCCGTCGCGCCGGCGCCATACAGGTGTTGCACAATCTCGACGAAGCCACGCCGGCTACCCATGTTGGGTCACCTCCGTGGACGTCGTCCCCGTTATCCACAGGAGGCTGTCTCTTGACTCGTCGTGGAATCGTGATCTGGCGCTGCGTTAACGTTTTGGGCGCCAAAACGACGCCGCAAAACCGCTCGTTACACCCGATCTGGTGTTCAAGGGCGGCGGCGGCGCCACATATCGCGGTGAACGAACTCGAACAGCGCGCGAGTCGCCGATTCGGCCGCGATTTGTTCCAGACTCGTTCCACATGTTAAGCACAGGTCTTTCCAGCGTCGCGTTGTGATACAGAAGCAATGCCCCATCCTCTTTCGCGGCAGCGAGGGAGGCACGCGAGGGGCGCCATGCCGGACTGTTGATGCCGATTTCCTTCTCGCCGCCTGCCGATCGTGACCTGCGCGCCCGTGGCGCCGGCGTCACCGCCGTGTTGGGGCCGACCAATACCGGAAAGACCCATTTGGGGATCGAGCGGATGCTGGCGCATTCCTCGGGCCTGATCGGCTTGCCGCTGCGGCTCCTGGCCCGCGAGGTCTATAACCGCGCCGTCGAGCGCGTCGGCGCCGACGCGGTGGCGCTGGTCACCGGCGAGGAAAAGATCAAGCCGCCCAATCCGCGGTTTTGGGTCGCCACCGTCGAGGCGATGCCGCGCGATCTCGACGTCGCCTTTCTCGCCGTCGACGAAATCCAGCTCGCCGCCGATTTCGAGCGCGGCCACGTCTTCACCGACCGCATGCTCAACCGGCGCGGCCGCGAGGAGACGCTGGTGCTCGGCGCCGCCACCATGCGGCCGATCGTCGAGCGGCTGTTGCCCGGCGCCAGTATCGTCAGCCGGCCGCGGCTGTCGCAACTGACTTTCGCCGGCGAGAAAAAGCTGACGCGGCTGCCGCGCCGCTCGGCCATCGTCGCGTTCTCGGCCGATGAAGTTTACGCCATCGGCGAATTGATCCGCCGCCAGCGCGGCGGCGCCGCAATCGTACTCGGCTCGCTGTCGCCGCGGACCCGTAACGCACAAGTCGATCTCTATCAGGCGGGCGAAGTCGACTACCTGGTGGCGACCGACGCCATCGGCATGGGTCTCAATCTCGACGTCGATCACATCGCGTTCGCCTCCGACCGCAAGTTCGACGGCTATCAGTTCCGCAAGCTCAGCCCGTCGGAGCTGGCGCAGATCGCCGGCCGCGCCGGCCGCGCGCAGCGCGACGGCACCTTCGGCACCACCGGCCGCTGCCCGCCGTTCGAGAATGAACTGGTCCAGGCGCTGGAGTCGCACACTTTCGAGCCGGTGAAGCAGGTGCAGTGGCGCAATGCCGATCTCGATTTTTCCTCGATCGGCGCCTTGCAGGCGACGCTCGCGGTGGCGCCGACCGAGGCCGCGCTCGCGCGCGCGCCGACCGCGGAAGATATTCTGGTGCTCGACCATGCGTCGCGCGAGGACGACGTGCGCGCCTGGACGACGAAGGCGGCCGACGTGGAGCGGTTATGGGAAGTCTGCCAGGTGCCCGACTATCGCAAGATCGCGCCGGCGAACCATGCCGAGCTCGTGGTCACGCTGTACGGTTATCTGCAGCGCGAGGGCAAGGTCGCGACCGATTGGTTCGCCCGCCAGATTGCGGAGAACGATCGCACCGACGGCGATATCGATACCCTGTCGACGCGCATTGCGCACATTCGCACCTGGACATTCGTGGCGAACCGGCCGGATTGGCTCGCCGATCCCGAACATTGGCAGGGCGTCACCCGCGGCATCGAAGACAAGCTCTCCGACGCGCTGCATGAGCGGCTCACCGAGCGCTTCGTCGATCGCCGCACCAGCGTGTTGATGCGGCGGCTGCGCGAAAACGCGACGCTGGAGCCCGAGATCAACAAGACCGGCGACGTCGTCGTCGAAGGCCACGTCATCGGCCGGCTCGACGGCTTCATGTTCGTCGCCGACGCATCGTCGGGCGGATCCGAAGCCAAAGCGTTGCAGAACGCGGCGCAGAAGGCACTCGCCGGCGAGATCGGTGCGCGCGCCATGCGGCTCGCCGAAGCGCCCGATGCGCAATTCGCGCTCGCCTCCGACGGTACGATCCGCTGGACCGGCGCCGCGGTCGGCAAGCTCATCGCCGGCGAGCAAGCTTTGAAACCGCGGGTTCGCGTCATCGCCGATGAGCATCTCACCGGCGCGCCGCGCGATGCGGTGGAAGCGCGGCTCGATGCGTTCGTGAAATCGCATCTGGAAAAACTGCTCGGGCCGTTGTTCGTGCTGTCGGCGGCCGAGGACGTGACCGGCATCGCGCGCGGCGTCGCCTTCCAATTGGCCGAAGCGCTCGGTGTGCTGGAACGGCAAAAAGTCGCCGAAGATGTCAAAGGATTGGAGCAGCCGGCACGCGCCTCTTTGCGCAAATACGGCGTGCGCTTCGGCGCCTATCACATCTACATCCCGGCGCTGCTCAAGCCCGGGCCGCGGGCACTCGCCGCACAACTGTGGGCGCTGGCGCATGACGGGCCGCAGACCAAAGGCCTCGACGATCTGTTGCATCTTGCCGGCTCCGGCCGCACCTCGATCCCGGTCAATCGCGAGATCGACGCGGCGCTCTACGGCACCGCCGGGTATCGGGTCAGCGGCGAGCGCGCGGTGCGCGTCGATATTCTGGAGCGCTTGGCCGATTTGATCCGACCCGCGCTGTCGTGGCGCGAAGGTGCTCCGGGAATGAAGCCGCCGGGTGCGATTGCCGGCGGTGGCTTTACCGTCGTCAACGGCATGACGTCGCTGACCGGCGCTTCGGGCGAAGATTTTGCGTCGATCCTCCGCTCGCTCGGCTACCGCATGGAGCGCCGGCCAAAACCCGCGGAGCCGGCGCAAGCTGCCGCGCCGGCCGAACACGTCGCCGCGCCGGTCGAAACCGCAAGCCCGGCAGAAAGCGATCCAGAGATTCAAACACCGTCAGTTGTCGAAGGCGAAGCGGCGGCGCGCGAGAGCGCGCCCGAAGTCAGCCACGACGCTGTCCAGGAACCCGTGGAAGCGGCGCTGCAGCCGGCGGCGGATTTCGTGACTGCGAGCCCGACGGCGGAACCCGAAGAAACTGAAACAACGGCAGCGTCATCGAGCGCGGTGGCCGAGGCGAGCGCCGACATTGCGCCGGATAAGCCCGCCGAAGACCCCGTCATGATCGAAGTCTGGCGGCCGGGCCGGGCGGGCCGGCCCGACCGGCCCGAAGGCGCGCGTCGTCCGCGCTTCAAACGTCGCGAAGCGGGCCGGCAGAAAATCGCGGAGCAGGGTGCGCCACGCCAGCCGGATGCGGCTATTCCCGCCGTTGCCGCGGCGGAAGCTGTTGCTTCGCCGCCAAGCACGGAGAGCGCCGGGCCCGAGCAACCGCACGCGAAACGTCATCAGCGCCACCACCGCCGGCCCAAACCCGAGCAACGGTTCGACCGGCCGCCGCGCGAAAGCGATCGGGAGCGGCCGGCCCGTCCGCCGCGATTCGAGCGCCGCGAGCGCGACAAGGCACCCGATCCGAATTCGCCCTTTGCCAAGCTCGCCGCCTTGAAGGCGCAGCTCGAGGCCGACGCCAAGGAGCGCCGCTGAGTGGGCCCTGAAGACCGCCAGCGCATCGACCGTTGGCTCTGGCACGCCCGGCTGGTGCGCACCCGTGGCGCGGCGGCGGCATTGGCCGATGCCGGCTATGTCCGCGTCAATGGCGCCCGAATCGGCGCTCCGAGCCGCCAGGTCCGCCCCGGCGACGTCATTACGGTGGCGCTCGACCGCAGCGTCCGGGTGCTCAAAGTCAGGGGTTTTGTCGAGCGCAGGGGTCCCGCCGGCACCGCGCAAGCGCTATATGAGGAGCTGACCTGAGAAGGTGGCCACCGCCCGCGAAACTTGCGCGCGCATGACCCATGCGATAGGAGCAAGGCTCGCAAAAAGTCCGTTCAGAGTGTGAATATGACCTACATCGTCAACGACAATTGCATCAAATGCAAATACATGGACTGCGTTGAAGTCTGCCCCGTGGATTGCTTCTACGAGGGCGAAAATATGCTGGTCATCCACCCCGATGAATGCATCGATTGCGGGGTCTGCGAACCGGAATGCCCGGTCGACGCGATCAAGCCCGATACCGAGCCCGGCGTCGAGAAGTGGCTGACGGTCAACGCGGAATACGCCAAATCATGGCCGAACATCACGGCCAAAAAGGAGCCCCCGCCCGACGCCAAGGAATGGGAAGGGGTGGCCAACAAATTCGACGAGCATTTTTCGTCGAATCCGGGTTCCGGCGACTGAAAACCGCGCCGAATCCGTATCGTTAACCACCATTAAGATTTTCGCCGTGCGACGCTTTCGCAACGCCATAAGGCTTTGATTTTGGCTGAAAATGTGATATAAGGGCATTCGATAATGAAGAACACCCCGATATGCCGCTCTCGGTCCGCCGGGAGCTTATTTTTCCGAGGGGCGTTTCCGAGGAACCGTCAATAGAGGCGTGAGATCCACGCGAGAGCTGTGGCAGAGAAAACTCGTCATCGGTCGAAGACTAATCGGTCGAAGAAAAGCGCGGCCGGCATGAGCCGGAAGGCCAGAAAAACGTCCTCCCGCGTCAGTCGGAGGGCATCACAGTCCACGCGGAGTGTCCCCGGGAACCGGGTTCGCGTGGCCAAGCCCCCTCACCGGCAAAAGCCGGAGGCGGAAGGAGCAGCTTTGGGAATGAATGCGAAGAAGACGACACAACGACAAGGCTTCAAGACCAGCGAATTCATCGTCTATCCGGCTCACGGTGTCGGCCAGATCGTGTCCATCGAGGAGCAGGAGGTCGCTGGCGCGCGGCTTGAGCTGTTCGTCATCAACTTCGTCAAGGACAAGATGACGCTGCGGGTGCCGACGTCGAAGGTGACGTCGGTCGGCATGCGCAAGCTTGCCGAGACGCCGATGGTCAAGCGGGCGCTCGAGACCCTCAAGGGTCGCGCGCGCATCAAGCGGACCATGTGGTCGCGTCGGGCGCAGGAATACGAGGCCAAGATCAATTCCGGTGACATCGTTGCCATCGCCGAGGTCGTACGCGATCTGTTCCGGTCGGATACGCAGCCGGAGCAGTCCTATTCGGAGCGCCAACTCTACGAGGCGGCGCTCGACCGGCTGTCGCGCGAAGTGTCGGCGGTGCAGCGCATCACCGAGACCGAGGCGATCAAGGAGATCGAAGCGGCGCTGGCCAAGGGCCCGCGGCGCGGTCCGAAGCCCGAGGCCGAGGAAGAGGCCGTGGTCGAGGAAGAGGCCGCCTAACCCCGGTTAGACCTACGAAATCGTGCGAAAGCCCGGCAGAAATGCCGGGCTTTTTCGTTCTCTCCTGTGGATTCGACTTTTGTTCTCGCAGCTTCCCCACACATGCCCTGCCTTAGCCATAAATTAATCTTCATTTGAAAGGACATAAGGGGCGGTTACGCGTGGGGAGACGCGTGGGAAGATAGGGGGCGCCGAGTATGGGGCGAAGGCAAGCGTTAAAGCGCGGTCGGGTCCTTTCAATCGTTGTCGCGGGTTTTGCCGGTTACGTGATCGGCGGCTGGAACGGGTCGGTCCCGCGCAGCCCCGAGCTTTCGGCTGCGCAGGCGGTGGCGCTGCGCTTCCCGCAAGATTTGGCTGAGGCTTCGCCGGTCACGGTCGCATTCGCAACGTCTGCGAACGCCGCGGTGACGGGCAATACCCGCGTTGCCTTGTTCAGTCCGCAGCCCATGGTGGCAGCAGCCCAGCAAGCATCAGTTCAGGGGGCGTCCGCTGCCCAACCGCCCATGCCGCAAGCAACGATGCAGGTGGCATCCGCGGAACAGACGTTGCCGCAACCAGCGCCAGCCACGAAGCGGCTGAACAACGTCAAAGCGGCCGCGGCCGCCGTGCATAACCGCGACGACCGGGCTGCCGGCTTCATGCTCAACGACGCGCAGATCGCCAGCATCAAAACGCGGCTGCATCTGACTGCCGATCAGGAGCAGATGTGGCCTGCGGTCGAAGCCGCGTTGCGCAATATCGCCTATACGCGTTCGCGCGAAGCACACCGGCGCAGCGCGCCGGCGAACACGCAAGTCGCCTCGGCCGATGCCGACGGCGTCGATGTGCGCGAACTCAAGTCTGCGGCGGTGCCGCTGATCATGAGCTTCAATTCCGAGCAGAAAGACGAAGTGCGCAACCTCGCCCACGTCATGGGCTTGGATCAGCTCGCCACGCAGTTCTAATCTGCCGTCATTCCGGGGCGCCGCAACGCGGCGAACCCGGAATCCATAATCACAGACGCGGCAGAAATCGCACGGCGGGGCCCAACTGAATCAATAGTTGGATATGAATTCCGGGCTCGCGCCCCGGAATGACGCGGCGGCTTACGGCCGGCCGTAGCGCGACTTCGCCGCGGGAATTTTTTCCGAAGGCCGGAACAGTTCGCTGGCGCATTTGACGGTGATCAGGGCCAGCAGCGAAAAACAAGTCAGGTCGCCGAATTCCACTCGACTGTTGATGACGAACGAGTAGATCGGATCGTACAGGAAAAAATCGGCACAGGCGGCGGCGGTAAAAACCGCGAGCAGCGCCGGCAGGCTGCCGTAGAGCAGCATCACCACGCCGATCGGCAGCAGGTAGAAAAAAACCGGATGCTCCGGGCCGAAGGTGGCGAGCTTGAAATACCAAAGCACCGCCGTCACTGCGGACACGACCGCTAGCGTCACCGTGACGGACACCGCCCCCTTCAAAACCGACATGCGCATTTCCCCCGGGCCGTTCGGCCCATTGTTGCTGGGAACAATAGCAGACCCACCGGCAATGGAACAGGCGGCAGAAGGGGATTACTCGACGACGATCTTAACTTCGTTGCCCGGCCGCAACTTTTCGCCGGGTTCGAGGCCATTGAGCACGCGGAAACGCTCGACGGCGCGGTCGGTTACCGCCATGCGGCTGGCCAGCTTCTCCACCGTGTCGCCCGG
>JBAUYI010000491.1:0-14073 GCA_049584715.1 Xanthobacteraceae bacterium | reverse complement strand
GTACGATAAGCGACCCCACTGATAGAATTATTGCTTGTAGGATGGGCCATTCTCGAGCTTGCACAGCTCCTGCGGCAACGATCGAAAAGAATACCAGTAGGAAATTGAAGCGCTGCCCGAGCAGATTTTCATTAAACGCTCGTTCTTGGCTCATGTCCCAACGAGGCGTGCTTTTGTCTCTGGCGTTATCTGGATAGGATAGCGGAGGCAGTTCTGACATCGTCACGAATCTCCAGAGCCAACGATCGATTGTGATATAATTTCGACATACAGGCCAGCCTGCCCAAGTGTGCTCCTTGGCGCCTAGGCGGATAGATCGCTCTCCAACCACTCTTTTGCCCATTTTCGGAAACTTGTCATTTGCGGCGAGAGGTCATTGTACAACGCTTCAAATTTTGAGATTGCACGACAAACAAATGCGACGCTCTCCTCAGCGGGAATTGTCGCTGCTTCTGTCCTTACACCATTGAATGTGCCGTGCTTAAGCCACACGCTAATATCATTCGGATCTGTTGCACCGCCAGCCGCCTGAATGTCGTTAGATTTCGACATTTTTTGAATTTTGCGACGGAGATAAGGTTTCTCCGGTTCTGGCAACATTCCTTCGCCCGCGTGAGCCAGTGTGATCGCGCATTCGTATTCGCCATTGTAGCAATGATCTATCGCGCGATTAATCTGGCGCATCGACGCTAGGCGTATGTGAGTATCGATAGGGACAGGTGTGGTAGCCACAACATCATCCTTCCCAAGTTGGTCAAATCGATCATATCCGATAAGATGGGTTGTGAAGGAGAATCACGATGTTGCAGCCGAAAGAGACTGCGCCGCTCGATCGAACGGTTATTGTTCGGGCCACTCAGATGATTCCGGGTTTAGGACCTGTCGGGCCAGTATTTGATACACCAGCGCGGTTCTACCCTGAACACGGATACTGGGCGGCAAAAGATGATCTACCGCATGGTCTGCCGAGCTTGGGTCTTGTACCCCTAGATGTGCACGGCTGGATTTACTGAAACGAGATCGGCAGGGACTGCCACCCGAGCCGATTGAAAAGCGCGCGTGGCCTGGATTGAGCAATGCGAAATCCGAGATTGACGACGAGGCTTGCTCCGGATTTCGTTTCACTCAATCTGGGCTACGTTTGCTCTTCAGCCGCCGCCGAGGATCAACTTCACTACCTTGTATCCGGCCTGCTCTGCGCAAGGCCGTAGCGCCGCCTCTGCCGGTTCTAGCAAAGTAGGTAGGTTTTTTCGAACGCGTTCATAGAGGTCACGAATTCTTCCCCTTAGTGGACGATTAGGTTCGACGGCTTTCGACTCCTCGTAGCTGTTTTCGAACAGCTTCGTAACAGGATCGATCAGCTTTGAAATCATGCAAATGCTAAAGGTACCCGCCGCGTAAAGAATAACTGCTGACAGTGCTAGCGGATTAACAACGGCGATCTTAAGCTCACCTGTGGCGACAATGTTGTTCCCGACACCGTCTCCGGTAATGGTGATTGGCAACAAAAATATTCCTAACTCTTCATCGATATTGCAACCGATCTCGAGTCTTAAATTTCGCTGATCTATTTGAATGTTCGCTTGAAGCAACGGGTCAACTTGCTGCATTTGCCCCTCCACAGCCGGGGTGCGCGACGAACGCCGTTAATCTACCGCAACAAATCCGTGTCACCGGTCATCAGGGATTCCCCAGTTGATCCCCGAACAGAATGAATACTGGCACTTTTTTGGCTTTTATGCAAGTATTACGAGAGGAGATAATTTAATACAATCCTCACGGGCCATAGCCCGAATAGCGAGCGCACCCCGGATTGAGCAACGCGAAATTCGGGATTGACGGGGAGGCTTGCCCCGGATTTCGTTTCACTCAATCCGGGCTACGCTTGCTGCGCTCCGGCCCGAGATCGCCGTTTCTTCCTGGGCTTCCTCTCTGGCAAAGCAGGTCTATCTGGCCATGGAAGATGCGCGTTGCCCCAAGCAGAATCGATCGCAATAACGTAATCGCGCAATACAACAATACGCTCTCGCGCATATCGAAACTCGACGAGCAAATCTTTGGATTTTTCGTCGAGTCTCATTGCGCGTGGATTTTGAAATCCTGTATCCGGCATTACGTCACGAAGAGGGTAGCCAATATCCCAATCAATCGGGATTGCAACCAATCTCACGCTCGAAAGACGGCTCAGTGGTGTATGAGCGGAGTCGTCCCGAAGACCTTCTAATTTATCAGCCTTTTCCAATATCCAGGTTATTTCATCGACTAATTTTGGTCTCTCAGCCTTTTCCTTCGGGGTCAAATTCTCAATGGCCGTCCGCAGTAAATGCCGTTTTCCAACGTCATTTCTTACGCTATGCCAAATTGCCAAAGGGCGATTTACGTACCCGCCGCCCATCGCCATAACAAAAAGCGTAGCAAGCCTTTCATGTAAATCGTTCCACGCAAGCAATACTTGGCCAATTAGTTTCGTGTAGGGGTCATATTCCCGTTCAGTAAAGCGATGCCGCCTAGCCCATTTGAATGCGCCGGACCGCTCATACCACGCTGTTAGAGTTTTTCTCTTTTTCACGCTATCCTTCCCCCATGGACAGCAAATCGGACGAGAAATTCAGCGCGTGGCGCGTCGGATGGGTAGAGCGAAGCGAAACCCATCAAATTCGCTCAGATAGATGATGGGTTTCGCAAGGGCTCTACCCATCCTACGGACTAGGGCGCGCATTTGTTTTTGAATTCTTCGAGCACGAGCAGGGCGCCACGCTGCAATAAGGCATCAAGCGTCTGGTCGTGCACCGCAGCGGTGATCCGCAATTGACGCCAGACCGCGATCGGCAAATAAACCGTCACCGACTTTTTGCCTGTCGGTGAACCGGCCGAATCGCTCCTGGTTTTGGCGGTCGTCCCATGCCTCAACCTCGGCGGCGCTTGCCTTAGCTCGCGTTGCGCTTCTTCTTGTGTTCCTCGATGACCAAATCAACGCCGTGGTGCACCAACGCATCAATGGTCATTTCATTGAGAACGGCAATGATGTGAAGCTCTTTCCACTTCGGGACCGGCAGATAGGCCACCACGGATTTCTTGCCGCGTCGCGCTTGCGGTCGAATCGTTCCTGGTTTCGGCGGCCGTCCCATGCCGCATGTCGTAAGGCATAGACTGCCAGCGTCAAGGAATTGCACAACCTTCAATACTTCGCTATTGTTTAACTGCACGCATGAATACATGTGTGCAATTGTGCAGTACAAGTCCGACACGCCATGGGAGCAAGCAGCCATGGGCAGCGGGACATGAGAGAGCCCACGGAACGCGACCGGAAAGACGCCATGCGCGCCGTCGCTTGGCTCCGCAGGCGACGCGAGCGCTTTCTACAGGCCAACAAACAAATGCGGGACGCGGCAGACAATGCAATCCAAACGATCCTGACGCCGGATCGAAGGAGCGCGCGGATTGATAAGGCCGTGCGCGAGGTTCAGGCCGCCGCCAGATTTCAATGCAAGATGCTTAGGGAATACAAGTAGCGACCGCGTTTGCGACGCAAGCGACGCCCGCGCGGTGAGCTTGCAGCGTCACGTGAATCGGGCTTGCGCATACGAACTCCCTCTCCCCAGCGGGGAGAGGGTGGGGTGAGGGGGCTCGGCCTCCGAGTATTTGCTCAGGACTCAGAGCCCCCTCATCCTGTCCTTCTCCCCGCTGGGGAGAAGGGACCAAGCTTGGACGCCGCGCTCCGCTTTTTGACGGGTCATCATCCGCGAAGGCGGATGATCCAGTAATCGCTGATGCCGAAAAAAATTCTCGTACGACCCCGAATACTGGGTGCCCCGCCTTCGCGGGGCATGACAGTGAGATTACTGTGCCGCGGCCTGCTTGCTCGGCCCCGGCTTGGTGGCGTGGCCGTTTTCGTCGGGAATGACCAGCGTATTGTTGCGCTTCGGCACTTCGCCGACCGGGATGACCTTGGTGACCTTCATCGCCGCGGTGTCGACCACCGACACCGAGCGCATGCCGGAATTGGAGATGAACAGTTCCTTGCCGTCCGGCGTGAACGTGACCCAGTTGGCCACCGCCGACAGCGGCGCCGCGTGGCCGGCGATGGTTTCGCTGGGCAGATCGACCTTGCCGATCAGTTTCAGGTCGGCGAGCGAATATTCGTACACGGCGTTGTTGGGGATGCTGGTGACCCACAGCGTCTTGTTGTCCGGTGCGATGCCGATGCCGTGCGACGGCTCGTTGTCGCGGTAGCCGCCGGCGTCGAATGGCTGCGCCACGCTCGGCAGCGTGATGCGCGCGGCTTCCTTCTGCTGGGCGATATCGATCACCGAGAAGCCGTTCAGCGTCGACATCTGCGCGAACACCCGCTTGGTCGAGCCGTCCGGGTTGGTCTCGATCGCCATGCAGCGCACGCCGAGATCCATCGGCATCGCCCAGGCCAGTTGCTCCTTCTCCAGATCGAACACATAGAAGGTTTTGGACGGAATCGAGCCGCCGACCACGTATTTGCTGTCGGGCGTGACATAGACGTTGTGGAGGCGGCCGCCATTGGTGGAGATCGTCTTTTTCAACGTCAGCGTCGCGGCATCGACGATATCCAGCCCGCCGCGGCCGCGGGCGATGGCGACGACGATGCGGTCGCCGGTCTTGGTCACCGAAATGTTATTCGGATGATCCGACAGCGCCACCTTCTTGATCAGCTTGCCGCTCTTGCGGTCATAGACGTCGAGCGTCGAGGTCTCCTCGTTGCTGACATAGACCCGCGCGGCGTCCGGCGAAAACGCGATGCCGTGGGCGCCGACCACGTCCTTGATCTCCTGCACCACCTTGTTGGTGACCGGATCGATGACATGGATGCTGTCGCCGGCCGAGTTGGTGACGTAGATGCGCACGGTGGCAGCGGAAGCCGGCACCGATGCGAGCGCAAGTGCCAGGGCAGGTACGACGTAGTGCAAAATCGATCGTGTCGTCATGGTCGTGCGTCCCTTGGTCAGCGGGAATCTGTCACTAAGTTACGCGTAATCCACCGACTAGACAACGCAGCGCGCCTCGTCATTCCGGGGCGCCGCGAAGCGGCGAGCCCGGAATCCATACCCCCAGTCTACTGGGCAAGTGTCTCGTAAAGGTCGAGCCACTCCGGATTCGTACTTTCGATTAAATTGATCTTCCAGTCACGCCGCCACTTCTTGATTTCCTTTTCGCGGGCGATGGCAGTCAGGGGGTCGTCGTAGCATTCGAACCAGACGAGTAAATGGACATGATAGCGGCGGGTAAAGCCCCGGACGACGCCGGTTTTGTGTTGGTAGACGCGGCCCAGGAGGTTACTAGTGACCCCGACGTACAGCGTGCCGTGTTTGTGGCTGGCCAATAAATAAACGTAGTACACAACACGCGAGACCTGTGGTTATGGATTCCGGGCTCCGGCCTACGGCCGGCCCCGGAATGACGGATTCGCAAATGGCCGCAAAAGATACCACGAAGCTAGCCGTCGACGACCTCACTGAAAAACAGGCAAAGGCCGAGCACGCGCGGCTTGAGGCCGAGATCGCCGGGCACGACCGGCGCTATTATCAAGACGACGCGCCGAACGTGTCGGACGCCGACTATGACGCGCTGCGGCGACGTTACGGTGCGATCGAGGAACGTTTCCCGCAGTTGCGGACCCTGGAAAGCCTGACGCAGCGGGTCGGCGCGGCGCCGTCGGGGCGCTTCGCAAAAGCCCGCCACGCGGTGCCGATGCTGTCGCTCGGCAACGCATTCTCGGAACAGGACGTGGTCGATTTCGTCGGCCGCATCCGCCGTTTCCTGCGGCTCGCCGACGACGAAGAGATCGCGTTTTCCGCCGAGCCGAAGATCGACGGCCTGTCGATGTCGCTGCGCTATGAAGATGGCGAACTCGTCACCGGCGCGACGCGCGGCGACGGTATCGAGGGCGAGGACGTCACCGCCAATGTGAAAACGCTGAAGGACATTCCGCAGCGACTCAAGGGCCGCGCCATACCGAAAATCTGCGAGGTGCGCGGCGAAATTTACATGACCAAGGCGGCGTTCCTCGATCTCAACCGCAAACAGGAAGCGGCCGGCAAGGAACTTTACGTCAATCCGCGCAATACCGCGGCCGGTTCGCTGCGCCAGAAGGACCCGTCGATCACGGCGTCCCGGCCGCTGCATTTCTTTGCCTACGCTTGGGGCGAAATGAGCGAAATGCCGGCCAAGACCCAGTCCGCCATGCTCAGTTGGCTTGCAGGCCTTGGTTTCAAGACCAATCCCCTGACCCGGCTGTGCCGTTCTGTCGAGGCGCTGCTGGAATTTCATCGCAAGATCGAGGCCGAGCGCGCTTCGCTCGACTACGATATCGACGGCGTCGTCTACAAGATTGATCGCCTCGACTGGCAGGAGCGGCTCGGCTTCGTTGGGCGCGATCCGCGCTGGGCGATCGCGCACAAATTCCCCGCGGAGAAGGCGGCGACCGTCATCAAGGATATCGAGATTCAAGTCGGCCGCACCGGCGCGCTGACGCCGGTCGCCAAGCTCGAGCCGGTGACCGTGGGCGGCGTCGTGGTGCAGAACGCGACCTTGCATAACGAAGAAGAGATCAAGCGGCTCGATGTCCGCATCGGCGACACGGTGACGATCCAGCGCGCCGGCGACGTCATTCCGCAGGTGCTCGGCGTCGTTCTCGACAAGCGCAAGCGCGGCGCCAAGGTGTATCAGTTTCCGAGAGTGTGTCCGTGCCCGCTGCATACCGACGTGGTGCGCGAGATCATCGCCGGTGGCGTCGAGGGCGCACGCGCTCATTGCACCGGCGAGTTCGCCTGTCCCTATCAGGCCATCGAGCACCTCAAGCATTTTGTGTCGCGCCGCGCCTTCGACATCGACGGGCTGGGTGAGAAGCAGATCGAGTTGTTTTACGAAAAGGAGTGGGTCAGGGAGCCGGCCGATATTTTCATGCTGGAGGAGCGCAACAAGAAAATCCATCTCGAAGAGGTCGAGGGCTTTGGCGAGACTTCGGTGCGCAACCTTTTCGCCGCCATCGCGGCGCGGCGCGAGATTTCTCTGGAGCGTTTCATTTATGCGCTCGGCGTCCGCCATGTCGGCGAGACTACGGCGGTGGCGCTGGCGCGCGGCTACGGCAGTTGGCAAGCGTTCCACGAAGCCTGTCTCAAGCTCGCCAAGGACGATTCCGAAACGAAAGAAGAAATGGACGCGCTCGATCAGATCGGCGATACGGTGATCGAAAGTCTCGGCGAATATTTCAGCGAGGCGCACAATGTCCGGCGCATCGACCGGCTGGTGAAGCAAGTGAAAATCCGCGACGCCGAGAAGCCGCGCGCGGACTCCGCCGTCGCCGGCAAGACCGTGGTGTTCACTGGCACGCTGGAGCAAATGACCCGCGACGAGGCCAAGGCGTCGGCGGAACGGCTCGGCGCCAAAGTGTCCGGCTCGGTGTCGAAGAAGACCGACTACGTGGTCGCCGGTCCGGGCGCCGGCTCCAAGCTTACGGAGGCGAAGAAACTTGGCGTGACGGTCTTGACCGAGGACGAGTGGGTAAAACTCATCCGCTGAGGTTGGCAAAGTTTGCCATTGCTGGTAGACTGAGGAAGATTTGAGGAGAAGTTCTATGCCGACCCGTAATATCAGCCTCACAGCCGAGCAGGACGCCTTCATCGAAAAGGCGGTGAAATCGGGCGAATATCAAAATGCCAGCGAAGCGGTGCGCGACGCGTTACGCGTCCTGCGACAGCGCCAACGCGAGGACGCTCTCAAGCTCAAGGCGCTTCGCGCGCAGATTAAAGCCGGTGTCGATGCGCTGGATCGTGGCGAATACACAGAAGTCGCGGACGCCGATCTCGAGCGATATTTCGATAACCTAGCAGCCACTGCGGCGGGTCAACAGGCTCGCTGACAATGGCGGGTTATCGCCTCTCGCGGCTCGCAGAGGATGATGTTTTACGAATCTTGTCGAGGAGCGAAGAACGGTGGGGACCGGAGGCGAGACGCCGCTATGCTGCGATCATTATCGCGGCAATGCGTAAAGTGGCAACCGATCCAAAAGGTCTAACGACTCGGGGTCGTGCCGAACTCCTCACTGGCGTCCGCAGCATGCATCTTCGTCACGCACGCGTTCATTCCCAGGAGAGGGTCAGGCATCCGGTTCATGTTCTTTACTATCGCATGATTGCACCCGATCTCGTCGAAATCGTCCGTGTCCTGCACGAGCGCATGGAGCCGAGCAGGCATCTAGGAATCCAGATGACGGACTGAGGGGCTAAGCTCATCCAATAATCGCAACGCCGATCAGCAAGATCAGCATCGCTCGATTCAGATTCTGCCTGATAGCGCCAGAACGAGCACAATGATCAGGATCAGGCCGAGCCCGCCACCGGGGTAGTAACCCCAGCCCGAGCTATAGGGCCACGTCGGCAGCGCGCCGATTAGCAACAGAATCAGGACAATGATGAGAATGGTTGAGAGCATGATGTTTCCTCGCACCTGGCCAACCCGCGGGGAAAAACGTCGAGTGTGTGCAAAAGTTCCACGCCGTAAAACCGGCGTTATCGCGGCCCCAGCGGCGCCGTCGCGGTGATCAGCCAAGCGCGCGTGGCGGCGTCGAGCGATGCCGCCAGCACATCGCGCACACGGGCGTGATAGGCGTTGAGCCAGGCCAACTCCTCGGCGGTCAGCAGCGCCGGCTCGACCAGCCGGGTGTCGATCGGCGCGAGCGTCAGCGTCTCGAAGGCGTTGAGCGGCTTTTCCGCGCCGATGACGAGCGCTGCTTCCGTCACCAGGATCAAATTCTCGATGCGGATGCCGTAGGCTCCGGTGCGGTAATAGCCCGGTTCGTTGGACAGGATCATGCCGCGCTTGAGCGCTGCGCCGCCGAGCTTTGCGATCCGCGCCGGCCCCTCGTGCACCGACAGATAGCTGCCGACGCCGTGGCCGGTGCCGTGATCGAAATCGACGCCGGCCTGCCACAGATATTGCCGCGCCAAGGTGTCGAGCTGCGCGCCGGACGTGCCGTCGGGAAACACCGCACGGGCCAGCGCGATATGGCCCTTGAGCACGAGGGTGAATTTTTGCCGCATGTCGTGGCTCGGCGTTCCGACCGCGATGGTGCGGGTGATGTCGGTGGTGCCATCCTCGTATTGGCCGCCGGAATCGATCAGGAACAATTCGCCCGGGGCGATGCGGCGATTGCTCTTGCGGGTGACGCGGTAGTGCACGATGGCGCCGTCCGGCCCGGCGCCGGCGATGGTCGGAAACGAAACGTCCTTCAACAGCCCGCTGTCGCGGCGGAAACTTTCCAGCGCCTCGACGGCGTCGATCTCTGTCAAGCCGCGCGGCGCCTCGCGGTCGAACCAAGCCAGAAATTTCGTCACCGCGGCGCCGTCGCGCTGCTGCGCCACGCGGGCGCCGGCGATCTCGGTGGCGTTCTTGACCGCCTTCATCGGCGCGATCGGATCGCTGCCGCGCACGATCTCGCCGCCGTTCTCGACGATGAGGCGCGCGATCGCCTCGGCGCAGATCGCGGGATCGAGCCGAATGGCGCGATGCTCCTTGCCGAGTTCCGCCAGATCGCGCTCGAAAGCGGCGCTGGTGCGCAGCTCGGCAATCTCCTCGAGTCGCGAGCGCATATCGTTGCCGAGCTTGCGCAGATCGACATAGAGCGCCGGCCGCCCCGCTTTCGGCACCATGGCGAAGGCCAGCACCACCGGCGTGTGCGGCACGTCGCTGCCGCGGATGTTGAACAGCCATGACACATTCTGCGGGTCGGACACCACCAGCGCATCGGCAGAGATTTTCTGCAGCTCGGCATGCAGGCGCTTGAGCTTGTCCGCGGTAGCCTCGCCGGCATAGCGCAGCTCGTGCGGTACTACGGCGCCGAGCGGCGGCTGCGGCCGGTCGGTCCAGATGGCGTTGATCGGGTTGTCTTCGACCGGCACCAGCATGGCGCGCGCCGCGGCGCAGGCTTTGGCAATCCGCTCGGCGCCTTCGACCGTATGCAGCCATGGCGAATAGCCGAGTTTCGCCTCGGCCGGCAGATTGTTTTCGATCCACAGCGTCGGCGGATTCTCGACCACGTGCGCGACGGAAAAAATCGTGCCGTCGATTTCGTCTTGCACCTGCACCTGATAGCGGCCGTCGACGAAGATCACCGCGCGGTCGGCGAGCACGATGGCGATGCCGGCCGAGCCGGTGAAGCCGGTGAGCCAGGCCAGCTGCTCGGCGCACGGCGGCACATATTCATTCTGGAAGCGGTCGGCGCGCGGCACGATGAAGCCGTCGAGGCCGCGCTTTAAAAGCTCCGCCCGCAGCGCCTTGACGCGCGGCGCGCTTGCGGCGCGCTCGCTGCGATCCTCGAACGACTGGAACTGGGCTTCGAACATGGCTGCAATCTATGGGCCGACGCGGCGTCCGGCAATGTCGGCGTCGGGTCGCTTGCGGCGCACCAATATCAGCGTGGTCCAGCCGTCGAGATCGATCCGCCGTTCGACCGCGAGGCCGCGATAGGCCGCGATAGCGGCATTGGCCTGGGACGCCAGCAGGCCGGACAGGACGACACGCGCGCCCGGCGCGGTGAGCCGCGTGAGCGGTGCGGCGAGGCGTTGCAGCGGGCGCAGCAGGATATTGGCGAGGACGAGATCGTAGGGCGCGCGCTCGCGCAGCTTTGGTCCGGTGACGCCATCCGCTTTTACCACTTCGACGAAACTGCCGGCGCGATTGCGTGCGGTATTGGCACGGGCCGCGCGCACGGCACTCCCATCGACGTCGGTTGCGAGCACGCGCTGCCGTAACGCGCGCGCTGCGGCGATGGCGAGCACGCCCGAGCCGGTGCCGAGATCGAGGATGCGCGTCGGCGCGCCGCCATGCGACTTGCAAAGCGAATCGAGCGCCAGCAGGCAGCCGCGCGTGGTGCCGTGATGGCCGGTACCGAAAGCCAGCGCCGCCTCGATCTCGATGCCGATGCGATTGAGCGGGATGCGGGCGCGGTCGTGGGCGCCGTGGACGATGAAGCGGCCGGCAGTCACGGGCGCCAATCCGGCGAGGCTTTCGCGCACCCAGTCCGTCGCCGCGACCCGCTCGAAGCGCAACGCTTTGGCCGCGGCGTTGCCTGCGGCCGCGGCGGTCAGCGCGCGTATTATTTTCTCATCGGGCGCGGCACGAAAATGCATCGCCACCCGCCAGCGGCCGGCGCCGATATCCACAAGGGCCACCGCAATTTCGTCGGCATGAAGACTTTCGGCGGCAAGATCGGCGACCCGGTGTGCCGATTGTTCATCGGTTTCGAGCTGGGCAACGGCGGTCGATAAGCGCAAAGGCGGGCGGGAAATCATTGTTTTGTCGGCATCTTCCAAATTTTGCCCGCAATTCACAAGCCGGCGCGCGAATTGAATAGAGGTGTGCGCTTGGCCTAATTATTCACAGCGCCATACACTTTTATCCCAAGGATTATGCCAAATCATTCCCCAAGCATCTCCACAGCAAGGTTCCACTCTGGTGGCATCTCATCTGCAATCGAGCCCGGAGGACCAAGCCAGATGATGGACCGGCGTGCCGTTGTCGGCGGATTGGCCGCCAGCGTGCTGGCGCCGTCTGCTTTCGCCGCCGCAGCCGGCGAGTGGCCGGAACGGCCGGTGCGCATCGTGGTGCCGTTTTCCGCTGGCGGCGCGGCGGACACATTCGGCCGGTTTTATGCCGACGCGTTGAGCAATGCCTTCGGCAAGCCGTTCTTTGTCGAGAACAAGGTCGGCGCCGGCGGCATGATCGGCACCGAAGAGGTCGCGCGGGCAAAACCCGATGGCTATACGCTGGCCGTCTCCGGCATCCCGACCCATGTGCTCGGGCCGGCGATGAACAAGAATGTCAGCTTCGACCCGATGCGCGATTTCACCCATATCGCGTTTTTCGGCGGCGAGCCGAACGCCTTCATGGTGCAGCCGGATTTCGGCGTGCGCTCCTTTGCCGATTTCATGGCGCGGGCGAAAGGCGAAAGCGGCGGCATCGAATATGTCTCGGCCGGCGTCGGTACGGTCGGCAACTGGGTCGCCGAATATCTCGCCGCCAAAACCGGCATCAAACTTGTGCACGTCGCCTATAAGGGCGGCGCCAATGCGGTGCTTGATCTCATCGCCGGTCACGTCAAAGTGGGCATGCTGACCTATTCCAGCGTCAGCGAGCATGTTCGCTCGGGCGCGCTGTTGCCGCTCGTCGTGACCGCGTCGGCGCGGCTGCCGCAACTGCCAAACGTGCCGACGTTTCGTGAGCTTGGGTTTCCGGAACTGGTCGCGACCACGTGGTTCGCGCTGTCGGGTCCGGCCGGATTGCCGCCGGACATTGTCGTGCGCATCAATCACGAAGTCGTCAACGCCATGGACCGGCCGCAAATGCGCAAGCTGATGGAGCAGGATGCCATCGAGACCAAGGCGATGAGTCCCGCCGAAGTCACGCAATATTTCCAGAGCGAGATCGACAAGTGGCAGCCGATCATCGCGCGGATCATGACGGCCAAGTAGCGTCCGCGGGAATCAAGTAACGCCCGCAGGAATAACAAGCGGCCCCTGGTGTAACTGTCGTAACGGGTTCATGCTCGCCACCCATCATGCCTTTGCCGGGAGAATGAGATGTTTGTAAATCGCGCTTCAGCGCTTGCTTTGAGTTTTGCCGTTGTTCTCGGGATCGGGGTCGGAGCGCGCGAGGCGCGGGCGCAGGCCGTGCCGGATTACGCCGCGCTGCTTGCCGCACCCGATCGCAGTGACGCCGATCGTGATGCCGACAAGCGCCGCGACCCGCTGCCGCTCCTGAAGTTCGCCGGTCCCAAGCCCGGCATGACGGTGCTCGATATGGGCGCCGGCGGCGGCTACTCGACCGAATTGATGGCGCGCGCGGTGGCGCCGAACGGCAAGGCGTACGGTCAATATCCGGCGGACGGACCGCAGAGGGCCATCGATGCCTTCAATGCGCGGCTGAAGACGCCGGCCATGAGCAACGCGGCCGCCGACTTCCGGCCGTTCGACGATCCTGTACCGCCCGACGTGAGCAATCTCGATCTGATCACGTTCCTGTTCTACTACCACGACACGACCTACATGAACGTGGATCGCACTCAGATGGATCGCAAGATGTTCGCAAGCTTGAAGCCCGGCGGTTATCTGGTGCTGGCCGATCATTCGGCCGCGCCCGGCTCCGACATCTCCGTCGGCAAGTCGCTGCATCGCATCGACGAAGCCGTCGTGCGCAAGGAGCTCGAAGCGGCCGGCTTCAAGTTCGTCGCCGCAGGCGACTTCTGGCGCGTGCCCGGCGACACCCACGACTTCTCCAGCCTGCGGCCGCCGGCGCCGGTCGATGCCTTCGTGCTGAAGTATCAGAAGCCGATGTGACGCGAAGCGTCATTCCGGAAACCGCCAACGGGTCCGGCCCGAAGTGGCCGGCCCGATGACAAGCTCCGCGGTTATCCGGAATCCATAGCCACTGGTCGCGCAGAACAGGCTCTGAAATATTTCTACAGCACAGGGGTTATGGATTCCGGGTTCCTCGCTTCGCGAGGCCCCGGAATGACGGGTACTTACTGCAGCTGGTCCTTCACCTTCTCCAAGCCGCTATTGACGCAATCGTCGTCGACGCCGGGCGAGCCGGAGACGCCGATGCCGCCGACGACCTCATTGCCGACCTTGATCGGCTGGCCGCCGGGAATGGCGATGACGTTCGGCAACGTCACCTGCTGGTGGGCGACCGAAGCGGGATCCAACAGCTTCTTGGCGTATTCCGCCGTCGGCTGCTTGAAGGTCATCGCCGTGTAGGCCTTGCGCCGCGCGTTTTCCATGGTGTGCGGCGAGGCGGTATCGGCGCGCATCTCCACGATCGTCATGCCGTCGCGATCGACGACCACGGCGGACGTGCCGTAGCCCTTGGCGTTGCACGCCGCGATCGCGCCCTCGGCGATGGTCTTGGCGATGTCGAGCGACAGATCCTTGTGCATGATGAGCGCGGCGCCGGCGGGAAGCGGCGCGGCGAACAGGCAAGCGATGGCGGCAAAGCCGAGACGATGAGCAAGCGACATTGTTGTGTTTCCTCCAACTGACAAAATTGCGT
>JBAUYI010000490.1:0-3405 GCA_049584715.1 Xanthobacteraceae bacterium | reverse complement strand
CGATTGGAGCAAAGGTGCGTCAAGGCATTTTCTGGAAAAGGAGGAAAGGCTTTTATTTGCGAAGGGTATGGCCCTCGCAATGCTATATGGCGATGGAAGTCTAACGGTGTCGTACGAGGACATCGTCGATAACATCATAAAGATAATTCCACAGCTGTCGAAGGAGCGAAGGGATGTTCTGATTAATCAAACGGAGGAGGTTTGCACTGATGTTCGCGTTTGCTCATTCTTGCGTATTGTGGAGGGCAGTAGGTTTCAATTTATTCACAAATCATTCATGGAATATCTCGTCGCCGATCAAATACATGACGACCTGCATAGCGATGGCCGAAGCGAGATTTTGCGTGCGAATTTGAATTACGAGATATTATATTTTTTAGGCGCATTTGTTCTGTTGGAGGGCGATTTAGTCGATATCCTCTCGGACAACGCCAGCGATGATTACGGAGAGACATACAAGAGGAATGTAATTGGAGGAATGTTGTATTCCGGTAAGGTGATTAGAAAAATTGAAGTTGGGCATTGTACTATAGATCGGCTAAAATTTAAATCTTTGGCGATATCAGAGTCGATATTGCGGGGTATTAAGTTCAGTGAAGTGGTTGCCACCGATATAGCGTTTGAGTCTTGCTCGTTGTTGCCCTGTGTTATGGATAATGTTCAGACGGAGTCGGTCAGGGTACGTAGGTGCAGTGGCCGATTGTTGTTACAAAATCTTGACGTACCATTATTTGACGTAGCTAATTCTCCACGTTTGGCTCTGACCGCCGTACAATGTGGTGTTTCTGTTTGCAAGGTGTCAGGCGTCAAGCAATTTAATCTCGGAGATTACTGTCGAATGGGGAGCTTGAACATTGATCGCGCGTGCTTGGTCTTGATGGGAAATAGGGGAGGTGACGGGGATATCGAGACCGCAATGTTTGACGGGGTGAGACTCAAGTCAGAGGTCGGTCGAGATGGCAGCATGTATCGCAAAATTCATGACGTGCAATTCAGGGCATGTAAATTTGAAGGATTTCATTATTATATTGATAATTCCAAGGATATTCAAATGTCAGGCTGTGCTGGTTTGGTCTTCTTGCACGCGAATAAGGATGGCGGTGAATTGTACACCCAAACCTTGAGGCGCGATGGTTCGAAGGCGCGTAGACGATGGGCATTCCGATTTGGAGTGCTATTTTTGGATCAAAAACTATATGGCAACATAGATTTAAAGGTGATCAATAGTCTCTATGCGAGGTTGGCAAAACGAGGCTCGCAAAGCGAGATAATGCGGGAATTAGATGAGCTAACGGTCGACCAAGAGAAACGCGGGAAATAGGGGAGGGTGAGATAAACAATCGTCTCGAAGGCAAAACCGCTTTAGTCACCGGCGCCGGATCCGGCATCGGCAAATGCATCGCGGAAACATTTGCACGGGAGGGCGCGCGCGTGGCGCTTGCCGACATCAATGTCGACGCGGCCAAAGCTGCCGCCCGCGCCATCGGCAATAACGCCATCGCCATGCGCTGCGACGTGACCAAGAAAGCCGATTTCGCCGCGGCCGTGGCCGAGACGCTTTCGGCGTTTGGCGGCCTCGACATCCTGGTCAACAATGCCGGCACGACCCACATCAACAAGCCGATGATGGAGATCGGCGAGGAAGAGTTCGACCAGACTTTTGCCGTCAACGTCAAAGGCGTGTTTCTCGGCTGCCAGGCGGTGGTGCCGGTGTTCCGCAAAGCCGGCGGCGGCGTCATTATCAATATCGGCTCAACGGCGGCGATCCGGCCGCGGCCCGGCACCTCGGCCTATGCCGGCACCAAAGGCGCCGTGCACACCATCACCAAAGGGCTCGCCGGGGAATTGGCCGAAGACAAAATCCGCGTCTGCGCCATCGCGCCGGTCGCCACCGAGACGCCGCTGTTGCCGAGTTTCTTGGGTCCAAAGCCCGGCCAGCGCGAAAAATTCGTCGCCAGCGTTCCGCTCGGCCGTTTGGCGCTGGTGCAGGATATCGCCAACGCGGCGCTGTTTCTCGCGTCGAAGGACGCGGAATTTTTGACCGGCAATATTGTTGAAGTTGATGGTGGGCGGTGCATTTAACAACGTGTCATCATCCGCGAAGGCGGATGATCCAGTAAGCGCGGATGTATCGGATTGAACCGTGCGCTCAGCGATTACTGGGTGCCCCGCCTTCGCGGGGCATGACAATGATTAGCTCTGCATCCCCCACCTTCGCACCGTCGCATTCTCGATGGCGCGGAAGATCACGCTCTCGACGAAGAGGCCGATGAGGATGACGGTGAGCAGGCCCGCAAACACATTCGCGGTTTCCAGTTGATTGCGGTTCTCGAAGATGAACCAGCCGAGTCCGCCGGAACGGGAGCTGGCGCCGAATACGAGTTCTGCGGCGATCAAGGTGCGCCAGGCGAAAGCCCAGCCGATTTTCAGGCCGGTAAGGATCGACGGAAACGCGGCAGGCACGAGGAGGCGCATGACATAGGACAAGCCAGTCAGCCCGCAATTTTGCCCGGCCATGCGCAAGGTCGGACTGACGGAGAGAAATCCGGAATGGGTGTTGAGCGCGACCGCCCACAGCACCGAATGCACGATGACGAAGACGATGCTGAAGGCGCCGAGGCCAAACCACAACAGCGCCAGCGGCAACAGCGCGATCGCCGGCAGCGGATTGAACATCGCGGTCAAGGTCGACAGAAAATCGGTGCCGACGCGGGTCGAGACCGCAAGCGTGGTGAACACGCCGGCGGCGACAAGCCCGATCGCATAGCCCATGCCGAGTACGCGCAGCGATGTCAGCGTGCGGTCGATCAGCACGCCATTCGCGGCGGAATCCCAGAACGCCGCCAGCGTGTCGGTGAGCGAGGGAAACAGCAGGGGATTGTCGAGGATGCGGGCGTAAATTTCCCAGGCCGCGGCGAGCACGGCAATCACGACGAGGCGCCGCACCAGCGTCATGTTGGTGAGCCGCTCGATGAATGTCAGCGGGCGGGCGACGTCGCCGATCTTGCCCATCGCTTCCGGCGCGAACTGCCGCTCCGGACGCAGCGGCGGCAACGGGCGAACCGTGCGGTCATCCATGTTGCGCCTCGTTGGCGAGTGCGGTTTCGATTTGATCGGAGAACAGCAAGCCATGAATACGGCGGCTGAGCAGCTCGAACGGTTGCGTGCCGAGATCGGCAAAACCGAGATGCCCGGCATTGAGCTCGGCCTTCACCTGGCCCGGATGCGGCGACATCACCAGGATGCGGTTGCCGATCAACAGCGCCTCATCGATCGAATGGGTGACGAAGATCACCGTGAAGCCGACGTCGTCCCACAACGCGACCAATTCTTCCTGCATCTTGCGCCGGGTCAGCGCATCGAGCGCCGCGAACGGCTCGTCCATCAGCAGCACCGCGGGCTCCA
>JBAUYI010000489.1:0-3636 GCA_049584715.1 Xanthobacteraceae bacterium | reverse complement strand
AACACTCTGGAGCCAATTCACCCCGAGGCCAACTTTTTGTTGCCGGCAATCACTGCGGAAACGGAGGCGGCGCAAGCGGTCAAGGACAAACCCATATTGGTGATTACTGGAAATCCGCCATACTCTGGTCATTCAAAGAATAGGGGTGAATGGATCGCCGCAAAAATCGAAGACTATAAATATGTGGATGGTGTCCATTTCGGCGAACGAAAGCATTGGCTGCAAGACGATTACGTGAAGTTTATTCGCTTTGCGCAGTACAAGATGGATCAAGTTGAACAAGGTGTGGTGGCCGTCATCACAAGCCACGCTTGGATATACAATCCAACTTTTAGAGGTATGCGCCGTTCGTTAATGAAAAGCTTTCAGCAAATACACATTGTCGATCTTCACGGAAGCTCGAAACCGAAGGAGACGCCGCCGAACGGATCGGCGAATGAAAACGTCTTCGACATTATGAAAGGAGTTGCGATTACGTTGTTTATTAAGAGGGCAGGTCTAGAACCTGGAGTCTGGTTCGGCGACGTTTGGGGTCGCCGACTAGAAAAATACGAAATTTGCGCTGAGTCCAATTACCGTGCGCTGGCATCCGAATGTGTGGTACCGGAAAGTCCATTTTATTTTTTCTCGCCGCATACTGCCGCCAGCGTCTCTGGCTGGTTTGATTATAAATCGCTTGAGGAAATTTTCGGCGTGCAAAGTACGGGAATGGTGACAGCCCGAGACGACCTGAATATCGCATTCGATAAGGATTCTCTGCTGCGGCGCTTACGTAAGTTTGCGAGCTTGGAGCCGGGCGTTGCTCGAGAAGAATTCCACCTCGGTAAGGATACGCGCGATTGGAAAATAGCACTTGCTCAGGAAGATCTTTCTGTTTCACGATTGAACCCGAAGTATGTCAGGCGCGTAGCGTACCGGCCCTTTGATGAAAGGTTCGTATTTTACACCGGCCAATCAAAGGGCCTGATCGGGCAGCCGGGAAAGCCTCTTGCCGAAGCAATTGACCTTTCAGGTATCGCACTCGGGACAATTCGGCGCGTGGAGGAGGGGGATTTTCGCCATGCGTGTGTATACGCGCTCTTGCCGGATGGTCATTCGGTTTCTTCGAAGGAGACGACGCATGTTTTCCCACTTTTCGTCCCCCAGAAGGTATCCGGTGTTGCACCGGGCAAAAATCGGATCGAAAACATTGCGTCTGATTTTCGCGCCTTCATAGACATACGCTACGATCATCACTTTACTCCCGAGGAAATTTTCGGTTACATCTACGCTATCCTGTACGCGCCATCTTATCGCACCCAATACGCTGAGTTCTTAAGGAGCGACTTTCCGCGCGTACCATTCCCCGAGTCCGCGGAAGATTTCGAAATTCTTTCAAGACTGGGCTGGGCGCTAGTACAGGCGCACCTTTTGCATGATCTGCCGCGTAAGGGACTAGCCGCCTACCAAGGCAAGGGCGATCATGGGGTCGAGACTGTCCGTTATTCGCCGGGAGAACATACACTGGCGATCAACAAGACCCAATTTTTCAAAACAGTGCCGCAAGCCGTGTGGGGCTTTCACATAGGCGGGTATCAGGTGCTCGATAAATACCTGAAGTCGCGCAAGGGCCGGGCGCTGTCTCTTGACGAGATTAATCATGTTGGGGCGATTGCCGATAGCCTTTCTTTCACTATCGAGCAGATGGCAAAAATCGATAAGGCATACCAGGCCGCGTTTGTGAATCGGGGATAACTGCGCCGCAGCCCTCGCGCGGACCGGCCGGTTCGCGCATTATCGGGGAGCATGATTCCACTTTCGCGATGGATCAATGGTCCCCGACGACGACCCGGACTTCTTCGAGGAGGAAACTCAGCCCGATTTGTTCGGTGGCGAGCCCGTGCCAGCCTATCGCCCCGATCCCGATAAGGTGCGTCGGCGGCTCGAAAAAATTCTTGCCGAGGCCCGCGCGGCGCAGAAGTTGCCGTGGGAACCCACGACGGTCTCGCTTTATCGCACCATCTTTCCGCAGATGACCAATTGGCTGCCGGAAGAGGAGGGCGCGCAATTGCGTTTTGAATTCGAAACGGAATTGGCGCGGCTGGAAGCTGCCTAATTTTCGCCCCGGATTTCGCTTCGCTCAATCCAGGCTACGCCGCATCGCCGCCAACCCACCCCGCGCCCTCCGCCCCGCGACCCCACCTGCAGGGGAGGGTGAAAATCCCCGGGCCCCGGCCTCTTTTCCCAACCGGAACCCGCCCCCATATAGGTCATTGTCAGGGGGATGGTTGAGGCTTGGGTCGGTTACTTAGTCGGTTTCTCGACCCCGGCATCCACCCAAATCCTGACGCCAAAACTCACCCAGTGACGATGTTCCGGTCGCGCCTTCGGGGCTTCCGGGATAGGCCGAGGGAAAACGGACATGAATTTCGAAAAGTATACCGACCGCAGCCGCGGTTTCGTGCAGTCGGCCCAGTCGCTCGCGCAGCGCGAGGGCCATCAGCAATTTGCGCCCGAACACCTGCTCAAGGTTTTGCTCGACGACCCGGAAGGCCTGGCCGCGGGCCTGATCGACCGGGCCGGCGGCAATTCGCGCGCGGCGCTGGCCGCGACCGAGGCGGCGCTCGCCAAGCGGCCCAAGATTTCGGGGGGCGGCGCCGGGCAAGTGTATCTCGATCCAGCGCTTGGGCGCGTGTTCGATGCCGCCGAGAAGACGGGCGAGAAGGCCGGCGACAGCTTTGTCACTGTTGAACGCCTTTTGCTCGCTCTCGCCGTCGAAAAGGGCACCGAGGCTGGAAAAATCCTCGCCAATGCCGGCGTCACGCCGCAAACGCTCAACGCCGCCATCGAGGCGCTGCGCAAAGGCCGCACCGCCGATAGCGCGTCGGCGGAAAACGCCTATGACGCGCTGAAGAAATATGCGCGCGATCTCACCCAGGCGGCGCGCGACGGCAAGCTGGATCCCGTCATTGGACGTGACGAGGAAATCCGCCGCACCATTCAGGTGCTGTCGCGGCGGACCAAGAACAATCCGGTGCTGATCGGCGAGCCCGGCGTCGGCAAGACCGCCATCGTCGAGGGCCTGGCGCTGCGCATCATCAACGGCGACGTGCCGGAGAGCCTGCAGGACAAGAAGCTCTTGGCGCTCGATCTCGGCGCGCTGATCGCCGGCGCAAAATATCGCGGCGAGTTCGAGGAGCGGCTCAAGGCGGTGATGGCGGAAGTCACCGGCGCGGCCGGGCTCTACATTCTCTTCATCGATGAGATGCACACCATCGTCGGCGCCGGCAAGGCTGACGGCGCCATGGATGCGTCGAACCTGCTCAAGCCGGCGCTGGCGCGCGGCGACCTGCATTGCATCGGCGCCACCACGCTCGACGAATATCGCAAGCACGTCGAGAAGGACGCGGCTTTGGCGCGGCGCTTCCAGCCGGTCTATGTCGACGAGCCGAGCGTCGAGGATACGATCTCGATCCTGCGCGGCTTGAAGGACAGATACGAGTCGCACCACAAGGTGAAGATCACCGACGGCGCGCTCGTTGCAGCCGCGACCTTGTCGCATCGCTACATCGCCGACCGTTTCCTGCCCGACAAGGCCATCGACCTGGTGGACGAGGCGGCGGCGCGGCTGCGCATGCAGATCGATTCAAAACCCGA
>JBAUYI010000488.1:0-43049 GCA_049584715.1 Xanthobacteraceae bacterium | reverse complement strand
GCTGCACCAGAAAATACGGTGCGCGGACATTGACGGCGAACAGGTTGTCGAAATCCTTGACCGTCATGGTCTCGAATGTCGTCGCGTTCGAAATCCCGGCATTGGCGACGAGAATGTCGAGGCGGCCGCCGATCAGGTTGCGCACCTGCGCGGCGAGCACGTGGGCGCCATCGGGCGCGGCGAGATCGGCGGCAATCGCATCGGCGCGGCCGCCCGCGGCGCGGATCTGATCGACCACGGCTTTGGCTTCATCGGCATTGCGGCCGTAGTGCACGACGACGCGGGCGCCGGCGGCGGCTAGCGCAAGGGCGGCGGCGCGGCCCATGCCGCGCGACGCGCCGGTGACGAGGGCGGTCTTGTTGGCGAGTGGGTTCATGGCTCTTGTCCTTGGTTGCGGCGATGCCTCTGGCATCACCTTCGAGCATGAAGATGGGCGCCCATTGCCGATGAAACCAAGACTTTGTATGCTCAGGCCATATCTTTTAGGCATAGCTAAGGGCACTCATGGAGCTCCGTCACCTGCGCTATTTCATTGCCGTCGCCGAGGAAGGCAGCCTGACCAATGCCGCCGAGCGGCGGCTGCACACGGCGCAGCCGTCGTTGAGCCGGCAGATTCGCGATCTGGAAACCAGCGTCGGCGCCAAATTGCTGGAACGCGGCGCGCGCGGCATCGCCTTGACCGCCGCCGGCCGCGTCTTTCTCGACCATGCCCGGCTGGCCTTGCTTCAGGTCGAAGCCGCCGGCGAAGCCGCGCGCCGCGCCGCGCAGCCCGAGAAGGCCGCATTCGTGTTCGGCTTTTTGACCGGCCACGAAGTGGTGTGGCTGCCGGAAGCGCTGCGTATTCTTCGTGAAGAACAGCCAGACATCGAGATCACGCTGTTCAGCCAATCATCGCCCCAGCTTGCCGGCGGCCTGATGCGCGGCAAGGTGGATGTGGCGTTTCTCCGCCGCGAGGCGCAAGCGCCCGGCCTCGCCTTCAAGTTTCTGATCAAGGAGCCGCTGGTGGCCGTGCTGCCGGCCGGCCATCGCCTCGCCGCCCGCAAGGACATCCGGCTCCAGGACTTTGCCGGCGAGACCTACATCACGCCGACCCGGGTCGCGCCCGCCTTGAAGGCGGTGATCGACGCTTACGCGGCGAAGTCCGGCGTTGCATTGAAGCCGTCATACGACGCCGAGAATCTGTCCTCGGCCATGTCGCTCGTGGCCTCCACCGGAGGCGTCACCTTGCTGCCGCTTTATGCGCGAAATCTGTTGTCGCCCGCCGTCGTCATTCGCCCGTTGCAAGGCGAGCCTCCGACCATCGACCTGGTCATGGGCTACAACCGTTCGAACAGCTCGCCGCTGCTCAAGCGATTTCTGGCGCGTACCGACGAATTGGTTGCCCGCGTGTCCCCAAGGGGTGGCTCGGAAATTTCCGACACTTGATAACGGCGGGTTGCGGAAATCGGATACGATACGATGTTTAAGGTATTGCAGGTCGGAGGACCCCACATGAAATTCGGCGTCGGTCAGCCCGTGCGGCGGCATGAGGATTTGCGGCTTATCACTGGGCAGGGCCGCTATACCGACGATGTCGTCCTGCCGCGGATGACGCAGGCTTTCGTGCTGCGCTCGCCGGTGGCGCACGCGCATATCAAACGGATCGATGCGAGTGCGGCGCGGCGCATGCCGGGCGTGGTGTTCGTCGGAACGGGCGAGGACGTGCGCGCCGACGGTCTCGGCGATGTGCCCTGCACAGTGCCGCTCATGAGCCGCGACGGCAAGCCGCGGCACGATACGCCGCGGCCGGTGCTGGCGCTCGGCAAGGTGCGCCATGTCGGCCAGCCGGTGGCGCTGGTCGTTGCCGAGACTTTGGCGGCGGCGCGCGATGCCGCCGAGGCGATCGAGGTCGAATACGACACGCTGCCGGCGGTGACCGATGCCAAAGAGGCGATCGGCGCCGGCGCGGCGCAGCTGTTCGACCATATCCCGGGCAACATCGTCTTCGACTGGGACAACGACACCGGCGACGCCAAGGCGACGGACGCTGCCTTCGCCAAGGCCGCGCGCGTCGTCAGCCTCGACCTCGTCAACAATCGCGTCGTGGTCAATTCGATGGAGCCGCGCAACGCCATTGCCGACTACGATCCGTCAAGCGGCCGCTCGACGCTCTACACCGCGACCCAAGGCGCGCATTTCGTGCGCGATCCGCTCGCCGAGCTCGTGCTGAAATTGCCGAAGGACAAGCTGCGCCTGATCACGCCCAATGTCGGCGGCGGATTCGGCATGAAGGCCTTCGTCTATCCCGAGCACGCGCTCGTGGTCTGGGCGAGCCGCAAGATCGCGCGGCCGGTGAAGTGGCAGGAGGACCGCTCAGAAGGTTTCGTCTCCGACAATCAGGGCCGCGACCACGTCACGCGCGCCGAGCTGGCGCTCGACCGCAAGGGCCGTTTCCTCGGCTTGCGGGTTTCGATCCTCGCCAATATCGGCGCCTACCTGTCGCCGTTCGGCTGCTTCGTGCCGACGCGCTCGACCGATCTGGTGTCCGGCCTCTATGCGATCGGCGCGATCCACATCAACGTCAAGGGCGTGTGCAGCAACACCGTGCCGGTCTGCGCCTATCGCGGCGCCGGGCGGCCCGAGGCCGCTTATCTGCTCGAGCGGCTGGTCGACGCCGCGGCGCGCGAGCTCGGCAAGAGCCCCGACGCCATCCGCCGAATCAATTTCGTGCCGCCGTCGGCCATGCCTTACACGTCGGCGACGAAACTCATGCTCGATTCCGGCGAGTTCGAAAAGGTCATGGACCTGTGCATGGACGCCGCCGAATGGCCGACATTCGCCAAGCGGCGCAAACAAAGCGAGCGTGCCGGCAAGCTGCGCGGTATCGGCATGGCGACCTATACCGAACGCTGCGGCGGCGGATTCCCCGAAACCGCGTCGATCGAATTCAAGGACGATAAGGTCGAGCTGGTCATGGGCAACCAGGAATACGGCACCGGCCTCGTCACGGCCTACAAACAAATCGTCTCCGGCCAGCTCGGCATCGATGCCGACCGGATCGACGTCATCATGGGCGACACCGACCGCACGCCGTCAGGGCTCACCGGCGGCTCGCGCGCGCTCGCCGTCGCCGGTACGGCGCTGCACGAGGCGGGCAAGACGATTATCGACAAGGGCATGCAGCTTGCCGCGCACCTGCTCGAAGTCTCGGCGCAAGATGTCGCCTTCGCCGACGGGACTTTCAGCGTGCCCGGTACCGATTTGCGTCTCGATGTTTTCGACGTGGCCAAGGCGGCGCGCGATCCGGCAAAATTGCCGGCCGATATGGCGCCCGGGCTCGATACCACCCATGTCCGGGTGCCGCCGGCGCAAACTTTTCCCAACGGCTGCCACATCGTCGAAGTCGAGATCGATCCCGACAGCGGTGCCGTTGCGATCGCGCGCTACACCGTGGTCGACGATTTCGGCCGCACCATCAATCCGCTGCTGCTCGAAGGCCAGGTCCACGGCGGCATCGTGCAGGGCATCGGCCAGGCGCTGCTCGAGCACGCGGTCTATGACGGCGACAGCGGCCAACTGTTGTCCGGCTCGTTCATGGACTACGCCATGCCGCGCGCCGGCGATCTGCCGAATTTCGCGTTCTCGACCCACAACGTACCGACGACCTCCAACCCGCTCGGCGTCAAAGGTGCCGGCGAGGCCGGCGCCGTCGGCGCGCCGCCCGCCATCATCAACGCCATCGTCGACGCGCTCAACCGCCGTACCGGCGCGCGCCACATCGACATGCCGGCCACGCCGCGGCGGGTGTGGGAGGTGCTGAACGCCGGGCACTAGTGCCGTTCATTAAGGAGATGCGGTGCCGAGCGTTGCATCTCCTTGGCCGCACCACCTCTGCACGCGACGACCCGTCTTTCCTCATGCCGGTGTGGCGGCTGAAAATTGCGCTATAAAGACCCCATTGCCGGCAGGGTCCCTTGCGGCGCGAGGCGCCGCATCGTGGGCGTTCGAGGAGCACAACATGGCGTTCAAGCTGAAGCGTAGGTCGTTCTTGCAATTGGCCGCGGGGGCCGCGGCCGGTGTGTCGGCACCGTTTACGCGCGCCCGCGCCGCGACCAGCGACGCGGCAACCATCGGCTGGCCGAACGACGTGCCGACCTGGGACCCCAATCAGCGTTTTACGCCCGACGCGCAGCCGATCTTCAAGGCGGTGTTCGATCAGCCGCTCGACCAGGACCCGCAGCTGAAATTGATTCCGCATCTGATCAAGAGCTGGAGCCTGGCGCCGGACGGCTTGAGCATGGCGGTCGAGCTGCGCGACGACGTCACCTTCCACAACGGCGACAAGATGACCACGGAGGATTTCCGCTACACGTTCTTCGAGCGCATCAAAGCCGGCCTGAAGCTCGACACCGCGAATTCCTGGAAGAAGGTCGACGACATCGTCATCGAATCGCCCACCAAGGCGACCATGAAATTCAATGCGCCGGCGCCGACCGCGCCGCAATGGATGGCGTTCCTCGGCAGCTACATGGTGCCGAAAAAATATATCGAGTCCGGCGGCCTCGATAATTTCTTGAAAAACCCGGTCGGCACCGGGCCGTACAAGCTCGCCGAATACGAATTGAACTCGCGCATCGTGCTGGAGCGCTACGACGGCTATTGGGGCCCGAAGCCGGCGATCGCGAGGATTACCATCGAGATCATCAAGGACACCTCGGCGCGGGTCGCTGCGATCCAATCCGGCCAGACCGATTTCACCATAAACGTGCCGGTGCGCGAAGCCGAGCGATTCCAGAAAGAGCCGGGGCTCGCCGCCGAGCTCGATCCGATCACCCGCGTGATTTTGATCCAGATGCGCGCCGATCTCGCCTTCGCCGACAAGAACGTGCGGCTCGCCGCCCATCACGCCATCGACAAGGCGGCGCTGTCGAAAGCGTTCTACGCCGGCGCCGCGGTGCCGCTGTCGGTGCTGGCGACGCCGGGCACGCCCGGCTATCTCACCGATTTTTCGTTCAAATACGACCCTGCTTTGGCCAAGGAGCTTTTGGCCAAATCGAATTTCTCCACGGCCAATCCGGTGAAGATCGGCTTTGCCACCACCAACGGTCAGTTTCCCAGCGACTACGATATCGCCCGCGCCATCGTGCAGATGTGGAAGCAGGTCGGCATCGAGGCTGATCTGCAGGTCATCGAATACGCCAAATATTTCGAGCTCAACCGCGGGGCCAAATTGCCGGAGACGACGCTGTACAGCTGGGACAACGCCACCGGCGATCCGGAGATCTTCTCCGGCTACCAGCTCAATCCGAAAATGTCGTTCTCGCCGTGGAAGGACGAGGATATCGGCAATCGGGTTCTGGCGCTGTTCGGCGTCGCCGACTACGACAAGCGCATCGCCGGGTATCGCGATCTCGAGCGTTACGCGGTGGAAAACGGCGCCACCGTGCCGCTGTTGCAGAGCGTGGTGACGATCGTGCGCAAGAAGAACCTGGCCTATACGAAATATGCCAATGGCTGGGTGCTGCCGCAGACGTTGCGGTGGAGCTGATCGCTGCGGTGGAGTTAAACATTGTCATGCCCCGCGAAGGCGGGGCACCCAGTAATCGCGAGCGATGCAGACCAATTCGAACCGCCTCGTTTACTGGATCATCCGCTTTCGCGGATGATGACAGGTAAGATGACAGCGACCGTCCTCAAGCTCATCGCGCGCCGCTTGCTGGCGGCGATCCCGATCCTGCTGATCGTCTCCGCGCTGTTGTTCTGCATCTTGCGGCTATTGCCGGTCGATCCCGCCGCGATGTCGCTGCCGCCGAACGCGACGATCGCGGAAATCGAAGACAAGCGCCGCGAGATGGGCCTCGATAAGCCCTTGCCGCAGCAATACCTGATCTGGCTTTCCGACGCGCTGCACGGCGACTTCGGCCGCTCCATTGCGCTGCGCCGCGATGCCGGTTCCCTGGTTGCCGCCACTCTGCCGGCGACGATCCAGCTTGCCGCCAGCGCCATGGTGATCGCGGCGATCCTCGGCCTCGGCGGCGGCTTGCTGCTGTTCCGTCTGCGCGACACGCTGTTCGAGCCGGTGGCGGACCTCGCCTCGATTGTGCTGTTGTCTATACCGGAATTTCTCTGGGGACTGATCCTGCTGTTCGTGTTCGGCGTCATGCTGCAATGGTTGCCATTTACCGGACAAGTCTCGCCGGGACTGCCGCTGCCGCATATCACCGGCTTTCTGTTGCTCGATTCCTTGCTGGTCGGACGCCTGGATGTGTTTTGGAGCGCGTGCCAGCATCTGATCTTGCCCGCGGTCGCGCTCGGGCTGGCGTTCTCGCCGACCATCATGCGGGTGCTGCGCTCCAGCCTGTTCGACGTTTATCTGGAGGATTACATTCTTCAGGCGCGGCTGCGCGGCCTCACCGAGCGGCATATCCTGCTCCGCCACGCGCTCAAGAACGCGTCGCTGCCGACGCTTACGCTCGCCGGCGTGCAATTCGGCATTTTGTTCTCCGGCACGCTCTTGGTCGAGGTGATCTATTCTTATCCGGGCATGGGCAACCTGATGGTCGATGCCGTGCGCAATGCCGACCTGCCGCTCATCCAGGCCATCGGGCTCACATATTGCATCGTCGTCTTGCTGATCAACACGGCGGTCGACAGTCTTTATGTCGTGCTCAATCCGAAACTGCGGGTGCGCTGATGGCGAGTGCCATGTCCCGTTCGCTGCGCTCGCCCCGGGTTTTGATCGCGCTCGGCATGGTTCTCGCCATCGCCTTTTGTGCGATCTTCGCCGGCTGGATCGCGCCGCACGATCCCGGCGATCAAAACCTGCTGGCAATCCTGCAGCCGCCGGCCTGGGCCGACGGCGGCGACCTGAATTATCCGTTGGGCACCGACAGCCTCGGCCGCTGCGTGCTGTCGCGCCTGATTTTTGGCGCGCGCACCGCGATGCTGGTGGCGCTGTTCGCGTCGCTCGGCGCCATGATCATCGGCACCATCTTGGCCCATGTGTCCGGCTATTTCGGCGGCGCCGTGGATTGGCTCATCGGCCGCCTGGTCGATGTCTGGATGTCGTTTCCGCCGGTGATCTTGTCGTTGATCCTGATGGTCGGGCTCGGCATCGGCTTGAGCAAGGTCATTCTCGCCATCGTGCTGGTGGACTGGACGCGGTTCTGCCGCGTGCTGCGCAGCGAAGTGCTGATCGTGACCCGGCACGATTATGTCGCCGCGGCGCGGCTCCTCGGCTTCACCCATTGGCAGACCATCGTCCGCGAGGTGTTGCCGGCGACGACACCGCTGTTGATCACGCTCATCAGCTTGGAAATGGCGATCGCGGTCGTGGTCGAGGCGATCCTGTCCTTTATCGGGCTTGGGGTCGGTCCCAACACGCCGGCCTGGGGACAGATGATCGCCGACGCGCGGCAATACGTCTATCAGTCGCCGTGGAATCTGTTGCTGCCGATTTTTGCGATTTTCCTGACCGTCACCGCGTTCAATCTCTTGGGCGACGGGCTGCGCCGCACGCTGGACGTGCGGCTTGCGGAAACCGGACGCTGACCATGCTGGCGCTGCAAGCAAAAGATCTTTTGGTGAGTGCCCGCATCGACGGCGCGATGGTGCCGGCGATCCGCGCGCTGTCGTTCGATCTTCAGCCGGGAAAAATCCTCGGCCTGGTCGGCGAGTCCGGCGCCGGCAAATCCATGGTCGGCCGCGCCATCGCCCAGCTGCTGCCGGCCGGCTTCGAGATCACGTCCGGATCTTTGCTGTTCGAAGGCGAAGACCTTGCGCGCATGGCGCTGGGCGCGCGGCGCGCGCTGCTCGGCCGCGCCATTGCCTTCATCCCGCAGGCGCCGATGACCTCGCTCAATCCGGTGCGCACCATCGGCGCGCAATTCGATGAGCATTTGGCGCGGCTCGGCGACCGCAGCCGCGGCACGCGCCGCGACCGCGCGGTCGCCATGTTGACGGCGGCGAAACTGCCGCGCGCCGGCGAATTGCTGGCGCAATATCCGCATCAATTGTCCGGCGGCATGTGCCAGCGCGTGTTGATCGCTTTGGCGTTTTCGAGCAATCCGCGCCTGGTCATCGCCGACGAGCCGACCACCGCGCTCGACGTCACCATGCATCCGCCGATCCTGGCGCTGATCGCCGACATGCAGCGCGCCCACGGCACCGCGGTCATCTTCATCACCCACGACCTGCGGCTCGCCGCGCAGCTATGCGACCAGGTCACCGTGATGTATGCCGGCCGCGCCATCGAGAGCGGCCCGGCGCGCGCCGTGCTGTCGACGCCGGCGCATCCCTATACCCGCTGCCTGCAACTCGCCAACCCGTCGCTGCGCGCCGAGCGGCGCGCGCTTTACGTCATGCCGGACCAGATGCCGAGCCTGCGCCAGCTCAAAAACCTGTCCGGTTGCCATTTTGCGCCGCGCTGCCCGCTCGCCGCCGAAGAGTGCCGCCGCGACGAGCCACCGGACATGGCCATCGCCGCCGATCATCACGTCGCGTGCATTCGCGCCGCGGCGACGCGAACCATCGCGATGACGGCCGGGGATAGCGTCGTCGCTGGCGCTTCCGGGCGACCGCTGCTGCAAGTCGAAGCTTTGCAAAAACACTATGCGGCCGGCGGCGGATTGTTCGCCGCCGCGCGCGATGTCACCGCGGTGAAGCGGGCGACATTCAGCATTGCCGAGAACGAATTCGTCGCCCTGGTCGGCGAAAGCGGCAGCGGCAAAAGCACAATCGCCAAGATGCTGGTGGGGTTGGAACAGCCGACGGCCGGAAAAATCCTGCTCGATGGCGTGGACCTCGCCGTGCCGTCGCTGCGCAATCGCGCGCGAAACGCGGCGAGCCTGCAGATGGTGTTCCAGGATCCGCAATCGGCGCTCAATCCGCGGCGGCGTGTGGCGAGCATCGTCACCCAGGCGATGGAGGCCGGCAGCCGGCACGCCAGCTGGGACGAGCGCCTGGCGCGGACCAGGGAACTGCTTGCGGAAGTGGGCCTATCGGCCGATTTTGCCGCCCGGCTGCCCGGCCAACTGTCGGGCGGCCAGCGCCAGCGCATCAACATCGCGCGCGCGCTATGCACGCTGCCGAAAATCCTGGTCGCCGACGAAATCGTCTCCGGCCTCGACGTTTCGATCCAGGCCCAGCTCCTCAATCTCCTGGCGCGGCTGCGCGCCGAGCTCGGCTTCGCCATGCTGTTCATCTCTCACGACTTGTCCGTGGTGCGTCACCTGTGCAGCCGCGTGCTGGTGATGTATGGCGGCGAGATCGTCGAACAGGGCGCCGTCGAAAAAGTCTTTGCCGATCCGCAGCACGCCCACACGCGCGCGTTGCTGTCGTCGGTGCCGCCAGACGAGCCCGAGGCGGCGTGGCCGCCGTTGCAGGGAAGTACGAACTAGGGCGTGAACTCATGAATGCGCCTCGGGCGCATGAAATAAGGCACGTGCTTCATGCCAAAGCGTGCTAGGGCTTTGCGGACTTCGCGGAATTCAGACGACAAACCGAACGGCAAGTGAGCGGTGCGCATACGCGCCGATTGTTGCGCTTCTTTTCGACAAAACGAGAAAATTGCAGGACGGCGCGAGTTTGTCTCGCCGATCGTCGTCGGCGGCTAACTAGGGCGAGATGTTCATGCTGGGGTTAATCGTTGGCATCTGTCCATTGTGCTGTCCGCGATCCTGGGTGGCGCGGCCATCGTCTGGCTCGCGTTGGAGATTTTGATTCCTTCGCCGCCGAAGAAAATTACCATCGCCACAGGTCAGAGAAATCAGATCTACCAGGCCATCGGTAACAGCTATCGTACGATCCTGGCTCGCTCCGGCGTGGACGTCGATGTGCGCTTGACCAATGGTGCCGTGGAAAACCTCGCGCTTCTCAACGACCCGCATTCCGGCGTGACGGCAGGTATCGTGCAAGGTGGTATCTCGGACGGCACGCAATCGCCGGATTTGCTGTCGTTGGGACGCATCAACTATCAAGTCTATTGGCTGTTTTACAGCGCGACCGAAACGATAACGGATTTGCGTCAGCTCAAGGGCAAACGCATCGCCGTGGGGCCGGAAGGCAGCGGCCAACGACCGACAACCGAAAAAATCCTCGAAGTCAGCGGTGTCACCGATGAAAACACGACACTGTTGTGTCGCTCGGCGCAAGAGGCGGTCAACGGCATCAATGATGGCACGATCGATGCCATGTTTCTGCCCTTTGCTCTGGATTCGCCCATTCTCCGCTCCTTGCTGGCAAACCCCCGTGCTCGCCCCATGAGCATTACGGAAGCCGAGGCGCTCACCCGCATTTTTCCCTATCTTGTTCGATTGGTGTTGCCGCGCGGCGTCGTTGATTTTGAGAGGATCGTTCCATCGACCGACATGATCCTCATTGCCGCCAGCAACGTCGTCCTGGTGCGAAAGGATATCCATCCCGCGATCATCGATCTCCTGGCCCGGGCCATCATGGAAACCCACGGCAAGCCCGGGCCCTTTCAACAAGCCGGTGAATTTCCCAAGTCGAACGATCCGGAATATCCCGTTTCCGAGAGCGCGCTCGATTTCTACAAGAACGGCCCGACGTTCCTGAACCGGTATCTGCCGTTCTGGATGACCAACTATGCGCGAAGGATGATCGCGGTGGTGGCGGCCGTCATTGCCATTGTCCTGCCGCTGTTCAGCTATGCGCCGAAAGGCTACAAATGGCTTGTCAACGAACGCCTGAACGCCATGTACCGCCGCCTGAGGCGGATCGAAGCGCGATTGCAGCATGACGTGACGGCCGCGGACGTCTCGGCGCTCGAAGCCGATCTCGACGGCGTCAATCGGGCCATTCACAGTCTCGCGGTTCCGATGCGATATTCGGACGTGTATTTTTCCGTAAAATCCCACCTTGATCTCGTTCGCTCGCGAATCGGATCGCGCCGCGCCGAGGTGGCTGCGCGTACGTGAGTCCGCGCCCTAGGGCGTGGACTTATCAGCGCGCCACCGGCGTTTGTCGCGGTTTTCGAAAAATTTAACCTTTGAAACTACGATTGACGGCCGTATTGCCGGATCGCGCTATGTCCGAAGACCAGGATTTGACGGCGCTCTGCCCCAAGTGTGGGGAGCCGCTGACCTATGTCACTTCGGTGCCGCACCCGAAATCTCCCGCAATGCAGCGGACGACGTTCGTCTGCTACCCGTGCAATCGCACCTGGAGCTACGCGCTGGCGCCGGCCATGGCCGAGGCCTATGCCGCCAGCGCCCCAACGGCCGCTACCGTCTGAAAGATCGAATAGATCAAGCCGCCGATGCCTGCGCATCTTTGCTACGCAGCAATACCAGCAGCTCGGCCTCGCACGCCTTGGCGCTTTCGACATTGCGCGCCTTGATGTGGCCGAAGCCGCGCATTTTTGCCGGCAGCGATGCAATCTCGATCGCGAGCGCGTGATTGTCCGGGCTGAGCGAAGCCGAGAGCTCGCGAAGAATCGCCTCGTAGTCGGCGATCAAACGCCGTTCCATGCGGCGTTCCTGGGTGTAGCCGAAAATGTCGAGCGCCGTGCCGCGCAACGGGCGCAGCCACGTCAAAAGCTTCAACACGTGGCGCACCCATGGCCCGAAGGCGTGCTTCCTCGGCTCGCCGGTTGACGGATCGCGCGATGCCAAGAGCGGCGGCGCCAAGTGATAGTCCAAGGTGAAATCGCCCTCGAACTGCCGCTGTAGTTTTTTGATGAAGGCGCCGTCGGTATAGAGCCGCGCCACTTCATATTCGTCCTTGTAGGCCATCAGCGTGAACAGGTTGCGCGCCACGGCCTCGGCCAAGCCGGAGAAGCCACGGGCGAGTTTTGCTTCGGCGACGCGAATCGTCCGTACGGTATTGCGATAACGCTGCGCGTAAGCTGCGTTCTGGTAATCTTTCAGCAAGGCAGCGCGGTGTTCGATCAAAGCGTCGAGCCCCTGCGGTTCGGGCGCTGCATCGTCGCGAAACGCGCCGCGCACCAGTGCCTCGACTTGCGCGCGATCGTGGGCCGCGAGGCGGCCCCAGGCGAAGCTGCGCTTGTTGGCGTCCACCGCGACGCCGTTCAGTTCGATGGCGCGCTCGATGGCCGCAAGTGTGAGCGGCAAAAGACCTTTCTGGAACGCATAGCCGAGCATGAACAGATTGGCGGCGATGGAATCGCCCATCAACGCCGCTGACAGCCCGGTGGCATCGATGCTATCGCCGTCGCCCACCGCTGTTTTGATCGCGTGGAGCATCTTGGCGGTCTCGAAATCGATGTCCGGCTTGAAGATGAAGGCGGCGGTCGGTTGCGCATGGCTGTTGATGATGGCCTTGGTGGCGCCAGCCTGGAGGCGCGACAGCGCGGCGAGGCTTGCGGCGACCACTGGATCGCAGGCGAGCAGCAGGTCGGCGCCGCCCGAGGCGACACGCACCGCGTAAAGGTCTTCCGGCTGTGGCGCGATCCGCACGTGGCTCATCACTGCGCCGTTCTTTTGGGCGAGGCCACTGATATCGAGCACGGTGCAGCCTTTGCCTTCGAGATGCGCCGCCATGCCGATGAGCGCGCCCAGCGTGACGACGCCGGTACCGCCGACGCCGGTGACCAGAATGCCATAGGGCCGCTGCAGCGGCGCCGCCTTCGGCCCCGGCAATCCGACAAACAGGCTGTCGTTCGCCGCAAGTCCGCCGAGCTTGCGCGGGGTGGCACCGCGAACGGTGACAAAGCTTGGACAAAAGCCCTTGAGGCAGGAAAAGTCCTTGTTGCAGTTCGACTGGTCGATACGGCGCTTGCGGCCGAGCTCGGTCTCGACCGGCAGCACCGCGATACAGTTCGATTTGTCCGAGCAATCGCCGCAGCCTTCACAGACGGCGTCGTTGATGAAGACGCGCTCGGGCGGATCGGGAAATTTGCCGCGTTTGCGGCGGCGCCGCTTCTCCGCCGCGCAGGTCTGGTCGTAGATCAGCACCGTGAGGCCGGCGATGTCGCGCAGCTCGCGCTGCACAGCGTCGAGATCGTCGCGATGGCGGATGACGACGCCCGCGGGGAAGCCTGAGTGCTTCGGATATTTGCCCGGCTCGTCGGCCACGACGACGACGCGGCGCGCGCCTTCGGCCAGCACCTGCTGGGCGATCTGCGGCACGGTCATCGCGCCTTCCACCGGCTGGCCGCCGGTCATGGCGACCGCGTCGTTAAAGAGAATCTTGTAGGTGATATTGACGCCGGCGGCGGCCGCGGCGCGGATCGCCATCAGCCCGCTATGGGCATACGTGCCGTCGCCGAGATTCTGGAAAACATGGCGTTCGGTGGTGAACGGCGCTTGCCCGATCCAGTTGACGCCTTCGCCGCCCATGTGGGTGAGGGTGGCGGTGCGGCGGTCGGGCATGAACAGCGCCATGCTGTGGCAGCCGATGCCGGCCATGGCGCGGCTGCCCTCCGGCACCCGCGTCGAGGTATTGTGCGGACAGCCCGAGCAGAAAAACGGCGTGCGCTGGATGCTCGACACCGGCGGCGCCGGCCGTTCGAACGCTTCGAGCCGCGCCAAGCGCTCATCAAACTGCGAGGCGTCGCCGAGCCGCTTCAAGCGGGCAACGATGGCGCGCGCCACCATGGTCGGCGTCAGCTCGCCGGTGCTTGGCAACAGGATCGCGCCGGTCTCGTCGGTCTTGCCGACGATGCTCGGCCGGCGCGACGCCTCGACATTGTAGAAGAGTTTCACCAACTGGTTCTCGACGAAGCCGCGTTTCTCTTCGACGACCAGAACGTCCTTGAGACCTTGCGCGAAGGCCAGCGCGCCTTGCGGTTCCAGCGGCCAGGCCAGCGCGACTTTATAGACGCGGATGCCGAGCGCGGCGGCGCGCTCTTCGGAGATGCCGAGTTCGGCGAGCGCCTGCCGCACGTCGAGATAGGCTTTGCCGGTGGTGACGATGCCGAAACGCGGTTGCGGCGAATCGATCACCACGCGGTCGAGGCTGTTGGCGCGGGCGAACGCCTGGGCCGCGGCGAGTTTTGGGCCGTGCAGGCGGCGCTCCTGCTCGACCGCCCAATCCATGGCGCCGCGCGGCCAGCGGATATGCAGCCCGCCCGGCGGCATGGCGAAATCGCCCGGCATCGTTACCGTGACGCGCTGCGGATCGACGTAGACCGACGCGGAGCTGTCTACTGCTTCACTGGTGGCCTTGAACGCCACCCAACATCCGGAAAACCGCGACAGCGCGAAGCCCAATAGCCCGAGATCGAGATAATCCTGGATCGTCGCCGGATTGAGGATCGGCATCATCGCCGCCTCGAATGCCTGCTCGCACTGATAGGCGGTGGTGGTGCTTTGCGCGCCGTGATCGTCGCCGGCGATGGCCAGCACGCCACCGTTCGGCGCGGCGCCGGCCCAATTGGCATGGCGCAGCACGTCGAGCGAGCGATCGACGCCGGGGCCTTTGCCGTACCAGATGCCGAACACGCCATCGACCGTGGCACCGGGAAACAGGCCGACCTGCTGGCTGCCCCACACCGCGGTGGCGGCAAGATCCTCGTTGAGGCCGGGCTGGAAGCGGATGTCGTTCTTCTCGAGCAGCGCCTTGGCCTGCCACAGCGCGCTGTCATAGGTGCCGAGCGGCGAGCCGCGATAGCCGGAGATGAAGCCCGCGGTGTTCAAGCCTGCGGCGCGGTCGCGCGCGCGCTGCATGAGCGGCAGGCGCACCAGCGCCTGAATCCCCGAGAGATATATGCGTCCGGACTGGAGGGTGTATTTGTCCTCCAGGCTCACGCGCGCCAAGTCCACCAAAGCGTCTCCCGTCCTCGGCTCAACCGTGCCGACGGGACTTTATGCCATGGAGGCGGCCGGTTCGAGGAGCGCAAATACGCGAGGCGTGCTATTCTCGCCCCATTTGCTGTGAGGATGATCCAATTGGGGATGGGTCAAATGGCGCTCGGCGTCGCAAGACGACTTGCAATCCAGTGCACTGGCGCGGCGGCGATTGCGCTGACCGCGCTCATGAGCGCTATCGTGTCGCCGCACGCCGCGGACACCCAAAGCGGCTCCGGTGCCGCGATTGGCGGCCAGCCTACCGACCAATCCGACCAAAGCGCGCCTGGTAACCAAACGATGCCGGAGGCCGCGCAGCGGGCCGTGCTCTATGAAGAGGATGCGAGCATTCCGCAGGGCAGGCAATCTGTCGGCTCCGCCGTTTGGCGAACCGAGACTGTCTCGCCCGCTCCCGGACGCCCCGCGGAACCTGCAATACGCGCGGATATCAAGATTCCCGAGCGCGGCATGATCGTGACGTGGTCGCTACGCCGCAATAGCGACCCGACACTTCCGGCGAGCCATGTGATTGAGATCAGGTTCAAACTGCCGTCAAACTTTCCTGACGGCGGCATCGCCAGCGTCCCTGGAGTCTTGGCGAAGGATACCGAGCAGTCGCGCGGCATGCCGCTCAAGGGCCTTACCGTAAAAGTGAGCAACGAATTTTTCATGATAGGGCTCTCTGCCGTCGAAGCCGACCGGCAGCGCAACCTGCAATTGCTCAAGGATGAGGGGTGGTTCGATATGCCCATCTATTACACCGACGGCGAGCGCGCCATTGTGGCGGTGCAGAAAGGGCGGACCGGCAACCGCGTCTTCACCGACGCCTTCGCCGCCTGGGGGCAATAGCGATAACGCTCGCGCCAAAATGCATATCGCGTAAACGAAAGGCGGCTGGACATGTCCAGCCGCCAATCTCGTGCGTCGCACTCGAAGTTGCGACGCCCAAGCGCAAAATTACTTCTTCTTCTTCGCTTTCTTCTTCTTTGCTTTCTTGGCCATAGTGGAGCTCCTGTGTTGAAGTGCGAAAACGCGGCAGAAACTGATTCGCACAAAAACATACCATGCGCCTAACGCAAAGTACCCCCGGCGGCTGCGGCATTCACAGGAGATTGGGGGGCGGGTGTTGGAGCGTCAGGCCGGCAAGCGGTCTCTTGCCCGACCGTGTGGGCATAGGTCGATACCGCTTCCAACCGTGGCGCTGGCCGACCTCCACTCACCCTCCTGAGCGGTTGCGGTGCAATCAACAAAGCTTTGGCAGAATATAGCAAGACGCGCCCGCCAACGCGTGGCAATAAGGCCGCCCCGCCGATGACGGCGTATTGCCGTCCGGCCGGGACACCATTTCGGCCTTGACCTTCGGCGGGCGAGCCTCGCGCAGCCCGGCTGAGAACAGCGGACGCTCTCATATGATGCAATTGTCAGGTACGACTTTGACCAAGAGAAATGGACCTTTGGGGCGCCTCAACAATGCCTATGTGGGTCTCGCGCTCATGCCGCAAAATGGCGATGGCTCGAAGACCGTTACGCTCAAACGCTACGGCGACTATGAAGTGCGATTGATCGATTTTTCGCAAGGCAGCTCGACTGCTGACTGTCTTTTCTGGCTGGAGCTGTATTGCCACGTGACCCGACTGTCGCTCGATAGCTGTCGTTGCGACGATCTCGAAGACGCGGAGGCCGCCGCCGAGCATCTCGTTGCGCGCGCCAAGCAGCTGTACGACGGCACCGAGTAGTCCGCTGGGCGATCCGCTTGGAGATACCGCTACGCCTGAGTCGAGCGCCTCGCCGGCAGGCGCTCAGGGGAGATTTGAGCACGCGCCTCGCGCGGTGTCTTGCCGGTCCAACGCTTGAACGCGTGGGTGAACGCGCTGACCTCCTGGTAGCCGAGCAGCCAGGCGATTTTGGAAATCGACAGGCTTTCATCGGTCAGGTAGCGCTCGGCGAGATCGGACCTCAGCTTTTCCAGAACCTCGGAAAAAGTGTGGCCCTCCAGCGACAGCCGCCGGGCAAAGGTTCGTTGGCTTAATCCCAGCCGGGGCGCGATTTCGCCGGCGCGGCCTTTGCCGTGCGGCAATAACGGCACGATCGTATTTTCGACGCTCGACCGGAATGAGCTGCGGTTGGCCGGACGGCGCGACAGCGCGTCGTCAAAATATGAAATCAATAGCTTGCTGAGATAGGGATCCGCGCTGACAACGGGCATGGTCTTGATGGCGGTCGCGAATACGATTTCGTCGGCCGCCGCGCCGAATTCGACATCGTTGCCGAAAAATTCCGCGAATTCCGGCGCGGTGCTTTCCCGATGGTGAGTGAAGCGCACGCGGCTTGGCACCAGGCGAAGGCCGGTCAGCTGCCGGCATAAGCGTACCAGCATCGTCATCATGAATTCCATCTGATGCCGATCCAGGTGACGGCTGACGCCGACATAGTCGATCGTTACGGCGACGTCGCCGCTGTCGATATATTTGAGCGATATGCCTTCGTTGACGATCGAGCTGTATCGCGCGCCGCGTTTGAGCGCGTCGCCCATGATGTCCGACGATGCCAAAACGTAATGGAGCCACCCCAGCTCGCGAAGATCGAACGGCTGGGCAAGATGAAATCCGAGAAAATCGTCATGGACGGCGGCGGCAACGAGATTGAGAAACCGGATTTGGTCCCGGACCCGCAGCCGCGCGTCAGGATTTTCAATTTCGGCAACGGTCAGATGCGCCTTTTTCAGTACCGGCTCGAGTTCCACGCCGGCTTGCTTTGCATGGGCGTAGGCGAGCCGCGTTATGCCGCCGCCGGCGGTCGGCAGCGGGTCGTGGCGTGTGGCCTCAGGATCATGCACGACGTCACCTTGAGCGTTCCATAAGCCGGCAATCGGTTGTCTCCAGCCCGCATTGGCTTGGGCGGACATGGTTTTGGCAGATTATAGCAAGACGCCGGCGGAAGTCGCGCATATCAAGCCGCTTCCGCCGTCACAAAAAGCGTCGCAATCGAACCGGGACATTGCGCAGACTCAAACAAACAACAGGCGGGCGAGCCGGGCGGTCGTAATATTTCGGGGGCTTTCGTGACTTCATTGCCAAAAAAGATCGTGGCGATCGTCGATGACGATCCCGAGATGCGAGAGGCTGTGGCAGCTCTGCTATCGGCTTTCGGATATGGCACGGAAACCTTCGATTCAGCGGAAGCCTTCCTCATTGCCGCAGCGACAAGCCAGGCGAGTTGCCTCGTCACCGACATTCAGCTCGGCGACATTTCCGGGGTCGAATTGGTGCATCAATTGGCGGCGGACGGTTACAAATATCCGACCATATTCATAACCGCGTTCGACGATGAATCGATCAGGCGCAAAGTCGAGGCCGTCGGCGGCATTGCATTCTTGACCAAGCCGTTTCCGTCGAATGTGTTGATCGAGGCGATCGTCAAGGCGATAGGGTAGGCGTCCGCCGCCGCGAACGAACTGGGGCTGGCGGCCGACGCGCGACCGCCAGCCTGACTGCTTATTGGCAATAATCCCAATAGCCCTGGGTCTGCGACTGGTCCGCCCAGTACCAGCACAGGCCATCCATCGGCGCCACGGGAACCGCAGTCGCGGCAATCAGGGCGCCGAGAGCGACGCCGCCGACGATCGTGCCGAAATACGGCCGCCTGACCCATGGACGGACCACGCCGCCGCCGCCAACGTGGCGGTTCACATTCACGTTGCGGTTCACATTGCGATTGACGTTCCGGTTCACGTTGCCACCGCCAGTTCGCACGTGAGCCGCGCCACCACCGCCGCCTCGCGCGTGGAACGAGGCGCCGCCACCGCCGCCGCGCGCATGACCGCCGCCGCCACCGCCGCGGCCACCACCACCGCCGCCGCCACGGACAATGATGAGATCCGAGCTATGAACTGCCGGCAGCAGCGCGGCCGGTGCCGCAGGCAGCGCCGAGCTTGCATGAGGGACGCTCAGCAAAAAGCCGGTTGCCAGCAGGCCACCGCAAAGCATCACGCGATATTTCATTTGTTTTCCTCCCTACATTGAAACGTTGACTGAACCTGCGCAGTCTTCGTTTCTCGAAGAGTAGGCCACATTCCGGCGTCTGGTACTGGATCAAAGTCCAACGCGACGATCACTTTGTTGCGACAGAGATTTTCATTGACCCCCTGACAGCGGACATTTTCTCCTGACAGCAGACTTGGCCTGCGCCATTATGCGCCTACGCTCTGGGGATGGGACGCCAAGGACGAGGACGATTGTGGCAGACTTTGTCTATGAGATCGCCTGCAGCGGCGATCGCGCTCACGAGCAAGCGGTGCAGGCCTGGGCGGAGCGGCATGCCGCACCGGCCTGGACGGCGCTGCCCGGATTGACCGCGGTCGATCTTTACCAGCCGGTTCATGGCGGCACCCACGATCCGTTCAACGACGACGGCCCCGGCCCGCTGCTCATGGCCATGTTGCAGTTTCCCACCAGGGAAAAACTGCAAGCCGGCCTTTCCGATCCGCGCTTCGGGCAAAGCCTTACCGGAATGCCCGTTGCCGCCACCGGCACGGGTTTTGAGCGGCGGTTTTTTCCGGTCGCCGGCGCGCCGAATCCGGGACCGCTGCGGGCGCCATTCTCCTATGTGGTGCGCTACCATCATCCGGCGGAGAACGTGGCGGAGTTCGTGTCCCATTATGTCGCCGACCATCCGCCGATCCTCGGCAAGCTGCCGGAGATCAGATCGGTGTTGTGCTATTTGCCGATCGGCTCCGGCGCATCGGACATGTTGGCGCCGGCCGACTACATGATCGGCAATGAAGTCGCGTTCGATTCGCCGGACGCCTTCAACGCCGCGATGGCGTCGCCGGTGCGTCACGAATTGCGCGCGCATTTCAAGATCTTTCCGCCGTTCACCGGGAAAAACACTCATTACCCGATGATGCGGCGGCAGTTGGCGGCTAGCCGGAATTTGTGAAATCCGCCGGGCGACGGGACAAGAAAGCATCGATGCCTTCGCGTGCCGCCGCCGTGCAGGCGCTTAAGCCAAATGCGCGATAACCGATTTCGAGTGCGGCGTTGAAGCTTTGCGCCGCCGCGGCATCGACGATGGCTTGCTCTAAAATCCGCGTCACTTCCACGCTGAGCTTTTGGCCGTTGAAGGCGAAGGCGTCGGCCGGCGTCGGCGGTTCGATGACAGTCGCGCCTTCGGCCGGCGCTTGCAGTTGCCCGGTCAAGGCATGCACGCGCTCGACCGCGCTCTCGATCATCGTGGCGTAGTCGTCGCTCAAACGGTCGACGATGCCGATCTCGTGCGCGGCTTTGGCTGAGACCCGCTCGGCGCGGCGCATCATGGCGTGGAACGCCGCCGCGGCCTTGGGCCAGCGCCGATAGGGCACCACCATGGCGCCGAGCCCCGGCACGATGCCGAGCAGAATTTCGGGCAATTGCAGCGAGGCATTGCGCAGCGCGACGATGCCGTGGCAACGCAACGCGAGCTCCAGCCCACCGCCGAGCGCCATGCCGTTGAGCGCCGCGACCACGGGCTTCGCCATGCGATCGATGTGCAACAAGAGCCGCGAGCAGTCGCGGGCATATTGCGCCGCGGCTTCGGCATCGCCGAGCATTTTTGGAAATCGGCCGATGTCGGCGCCCGCCGAGAAGGCGCGCGGGCCATAGCCGGTGATGACGAAGCCGCGCACCGCGGGATCGTGCTCGTAACGCCGGATCAAAACGAGGATTTCGTCGGTCAGCCCGTCGTGTAGCGCGTTGAGCGCTTCGGGACGCCGGATAGTAATAACTTTGACGCCGCGCGCGTCATCCACCAGCACAAAGCGCAAAAAGTTCTGGTACTCGCCCAACGGCCGTTTGGGCAGCGGCAGGCCCGGCCGCTCCTCGGCAAGGTGTTTGCCGATGCGGCTCGCTTCCGCGGCGCCGAGCTGGCTCATCAATTCCAGCGGCCCGGATTTGAAACCGAGTGCCAGGCGGCAGCCGAGTTCGAGATCCGCCGCACCGCCGATGCCGCGATCGAGAATATCGCCGCTCTGCGACATCAAAATACCGAGCAGGCGGTCGCGGATGGCCGCCGCCGTCTCCGGCGCGACCGGCACGGTTTGGCCCGGCGAGACCGTGGACCATGTCCCGGCGGTGCGGAATATCGCGGCCGGACGGTAGTGCTCGCCTTCCTCGTCGGCCTGCAGCGTGTTGGTCTCGATGATGATCGGATTGCCGTGGGCCAGATTGAGCACGAAGAACGGCCCGGCATGGACAAATTCCGCCGCGGTCGAATCGATTTCGGCGGCGCTGGCACGCTCCAAAAGATGCGCCGCCTCGTTGCACCAATTGTCGAACACGCGGTCGAGCATGAAACAGGGCACGTCGGCGGTGACCAGCGGCACTTTTCCGGTCGTGCAGAACAGCCAGCGTAAATCTTCCAGCACCGTGCGATCGAGCGCCGGCGTGTCGATGACTTCGACCACCGGATTGCGCCATGCTGGGGCGAAGAAATGAGTGACGGTGGCGCGGTTCTTGTGGCGCAGCTCGGAAAAAATCCGCGCTGCCGGCAGCGAAGAGGTATTGGAGGTGATCCAGGCGTCGGGGCGCATCAGCGCTTCAAGCTGTGCGAAAATCTTTCGCTTCAACGCCAAATCCTCGGTAGCGGCCTCGATCGCCCAATCGGCGTCGCGCGCGACTTCGTAATCGGTCGTGGCATGGATGTTGGCGAGGACCTGTTCGGCCTCGCTTGCGCTCACCTTGCGGCGCGCGAGGGCTTTTTCCGTGTAGTCGGTAAAGCGCTGCATGGCGCGGTCGAGCGTAGCTTGCGAAATATCGAGCAGATAAAGTTTCAGATCGGGCAGGGCGGATTTCAGGTAATAGCCGATATCGGGGCCGATGGTGCCGGCGCCGACCACGACGATGCAGCGCGGCAGCGGACGCGACGATTTTCGCAACAGCGGATTGTGCAAGCTCATGTGCGGGCGGCGATCGCGTCGGGGCCGGCGATGACATGCGCCTCGCGCAGTTTTGCAATGGCGCCGGCGTCGTAGCCGACCTCGCGCAGGATCTTTTCCGAATGCTCGCCGTAGCGCGGCGGAAACGAAAAATCCCGCGGCGCGCCGGTTTGGTCGACCGCCATCGGCGGCAAGCGCACGCGCCGGCCGTCGGGCGCGGTGGTGGTCGTCAGCCGCTTGGCGATGGCCTCGATCTGCATCGCCTGCGGTACGGTGTTGATCGGCGCGTGCGGAATCTTTGCGCGTTTGAGGTCGGCAATCATGTCGGCGGTGGAAAGCTGCTTGGTGATAGCTGCAATATCGGCGTGGATGGCGACGCGATCGGCGACGCGGCCGACATTCGTCGTACGCTGCGGTGTTGCCACCGCGTTGAATTTCGGTATTTCGGTAAATCGCCGCCAGCCGGCGTCGCTGCCGATGGCGAACAGCACCGCGCCGTCGCTGGTCGGATAGGCATTGGTCGGCACGAATTTGCGGTGCTCGTTGCCAGCGCGCGTGATCTCCCACGGCTCGCAATCGAAATCGATCAGCGGCAATAGCGTGATCAGCCACGCCGCGGCGGCCTGCATCATCGACACGTCGATGCGGCTGCCTTGGCCGGAGGTGGCGCGCTCGGCCAGCGCCTTCCAGACATTGGCATAGACTTCATCGCCGGCTTTCAGATCGACCAGCGGAATGCCGGCGAGCGTCGGTGGACCGTCGAGCATGCCGGTGACTTCCATGTAGCCGACCTGGGCCTGGATCGCCGGATCGTAACCGGCAGCATCGGGATAATCCGGCCCCATGGCGGAGATCGCCGCCCAGATCAGATCGGGCTTCACCGCGCGCAAACTGTCATAGTCGATGCCGAGCTCGCTGTAGCGCGACGGTAGCGTGTTGCAGCAGAACACGTCGACATTGAGCTCGCGGATCAGGCGATGCAGCACGTCCCGGCCTTCGCGGCTCTTGAGATTGAGCGCGATCGATTCCTTGCCGACATTGGGGCCGATGAAATAGGAACGCCGGCCCTCGTCGGCGACCAGCGAGCCGATATAGCGGTTGGGATCGCCGGGCAGCGCGCCTTCCGACTGCGGCGTCGCTTCGAGCTTGATCACGCGCCAGCCGAGATGGACGAAGCGCAGTGTCGCCGACGTCAGCGACAAGGCTTGCTCCATTGATAGGATGACACCGGGCTTCATGATGCGCTTGCGAACCTCAGGCGACCTTGCGCCAGAGTTTTGTCGGCTCCCGGAAGCGGCCGTAGACATCGACCAGCGCGTTGGTCATTTCGCCCACGGTGGCATAGGTCTTCACCGCGTCCATCAGTGCCGGCATGACGTTGCGCCCGGCTTTTGCTTCCGTGCGCACGGCGGCGAGCGCGCGTTCGACGGCGGCGTTGTTGCGCGTCGCGCGCACCTTCTTGAGCGCATCGATTTGCTCGATGGCGCCCATTTCGTCGTAGCCGTGCAGATCGACCTGCGGCTTTTCTTCGTCGCTGTCGGTGTAGCAATTGACGCCGACTTTGCGCAGCGCGCCGCTTTCGAGCGCCTTCTGCCGTTCGAAGGCGTATTCCGACACTTTGGCCTGGATCACGCCGTCGCTCACCGCCTTGACGATACCGCCTTGGGAATCGACCCAGGCCATTGCCTCGACGATTTTCTCCTCGAGCTGATTTGTGAGGCTCTCGATGTAATAGGAGCCACCGAGCGGATCGACGGTGTCGGCAAGCCCGATCTCCTCGATCAGAAGCTGCATGGTGCGCAGCGAGATGCGCTGCGCTTTCGGCGTCGGGATCGTATAGGCCTCGTCGTAGCAGCACAGCGCCATGGTCTGCGCGCCACCGAGCGCCGCGATCAGGGCGTAATAGGCGCCGCGCATGATATTGTTTTCCGGCTGCTCGATGGTCAGGCCAAAGCCGCCGCCGCCGGCGATCATGCGCAGCCAGCCGGAGTCCGGCTTCTTGGCGCCGTAGCCGTCGAGAATGATTTTTGCCCACAGCCGGCGGCCGGCGCGGAATTTCGCCACCTGCTCGAACAGATTGCCGAAAATGTTGAAGTTGAACGACAGCCGGCCGGCGAACTCGTCGATGTCGAGACCGCGCGCCAGCGCCGCGTCGGTGTAGGCCTTGGCGATGGCGAACGCGTAGCCCATTTCCTCGGCCGGCGTCGCGCCGGATTCGCGGATGTGATAGCCGCAGACGCTGACCGGCGAATATTTCGGCGCCACCTTGGCGCAATACTCGATGGTATCGGCGACGAGTTTTACCGACGGATCGACTGGGAACACCCAGGTGCCACGGCCGATGAATTCTTTCAAGATATCGTTCTGCGCGGTGCCGCGCAGCTTTGCCACGTCGTAGCCGCGCTTCTCCGCCATGGCGAGATACATTGCGATCAGGATCGCGGCGGCGCCGTTGATGGTGAGCGACACGGTGATGGCGTCGAGATCGATGCCGTCGAACGCGACTTCGAAATCGTGCAAGGTATCGACCGCCATGCCGACCCGGCCGACTTCGCCGATCGCTTCCGGCGCGTCGGAATCGTAGCCGCATTGCGTCGCCAGATCGAAGGCGACATTGAGCCCGGTCTGGCCGTTGGCGATCAGATATTTGAAGCGCTGGTTGGTGTCGGCGGCGTTGGCGAAGCCGGTATATTGCCGCATGGTGAACGGCCGCTGCCGGTACATCAGCGGATGGATGCCGCGGGTGAACGGCGCCTCGCCGGCGCGGCTCGCGTCGATGCCGCCGGTGGCGATGACATCCTCGGCGGTATACAGCGGTTTTATCTCGATGCCGGATTCGTTGACCACGCGGCGGACGGGAGTTTCCTTGCGCGCCGGCTTTTCTTTATCGATCGGCTTGGTCATTTCACATTCTCCCGAATGAACGAAACGATGTCGGCGGTGCGGCTGCCGGTGGGAAACACGCCGCGGAAGCCCAGTTGGCGAAGCACCATGCGGTCGTCTTCCGGAATGTTGCCGCCAACTATCCAGAGCTTATCGTAAAGCCCCTTCTCCTGTAACAACTCGCGGATGCGCCGGCACAGTGGAATGTGCGCGCCGGACAGGATCGACAGGCCGATGACATCGGCTTTGGCTTCGGCCGCTGCGTTGGCGATGGCGTCGGGCGTCTGCCGCAGGCCGGTATAGATCACCTCGAAACCGGCTTCCATCAAGGCCTGCACCACCACTTTCGCACCGACGTCGTGGCCATCGAGCCCGGGCTTGGCCAGCAGAATTTTGATCTTCCGTTCCGTCACGCCGACAGTTCCTTGGCGATGACGAGTTTCAAGATTTCGCTGGTGCCGCCGCCGATCAATGTGAAGCGGATGTCGCGCAAGTGGCGCTGCACCGCATATTCCATGCTGTAGCCATAGGACGCCAGCACCCGCGCCGCCTTGTCGCAAATGCCGGCTGCGGCTTCGGAGGCGAACAGCTTTGCCATCGCCGCCTCTTTATGATGCGGCTTGTCGTTGTCCTTCAGCCAAGCAGCGTAATGCACCAGGCGGCGCGCCGCTTCCAGATCGGTCGCCATCTCGGCGAGCTTGAGTTGGATGGCTTGATATCTATTGATCGGCTTGCCGAACTGCTGGCGCTCCCCGGCATAGCGGATCGCCTCTTCGAGGGCGCCGCGAGCGCCGCCGAGCGCCAGCGCCCCGGTGACGATGCGGATTTCGGCGAGGAGTTTACGTAAATGTCCCTCGCCGTCGCCTTCAGCGTGGCTCAGCCGATGGCTGTCGGGCACAAAGCAATCGTCGAAAGCAAGCTCGGAGGTCGGCAGCGCCCACACGCCCATTTTCGCAATCGCCTTGCCGATGGCGAGGCCATTGAAATCCTTTTCGACCAGGAAGATCGTGAGCTTTCGCTCTTCGCCGGCGCGCGCAAACACCGTGAAGAAATCGGCCACCGGCGCCGACGTGACCCACATCTTCTGGCCCTTGAGCAGATAGCCGCCATCGACCTTGCGCGCGCTGGTGGCAATGCCGCCGAGGTCGCTGCCGGCGTTCGGCTCGGTCATGCAGATGCCGCCGATTTTCTCGCCGCGCAGCGCCGGCGCGAACAGGCGATGCTTGATGTCGGCATTGCCGAGCATTTCGAGAAATTTCGTGCCCATCAGCGACTGCATGGTGACGCAGCCGGCCAGCGACATCGAGCCGCGCGAGATTTCCTCCAGCGCCAGGCAGAGCGAAATCAGGTCGAGGCCGAAACCGCCGCTTTCCGGCGGATAACGCAGTCCGAAGAAGCCGAGGGCGGCGACTTCGGCGAACAATTCGCGCGGGAACGCGTGCGCCTCGTCGATCTCGGCGGCGCGCGGCGCGATCCGCTCGTCGCAAAAGCGCGCAAAAGTGTCGCGGATCTGGACCTGCTCGTCGCTGAGGTCGAAATTCATTTTTTTGATCCGTCGTCTTCAAGCCCGTAAATGTCGCGCGCCGCCTGCGGCGAGATCACGCCGTTGCACACCTCTTCCGCGACCTTCTTGCGATCACGCTGTTTCGGATCGCCATAACCGCCGCCGCCGCCCGCGATCTGGTGGTAGAGCGTGCCCTTGGGCACGTCGAGGATCAAATCCTTGTTGCGCGGTACCACGCGGGTGCCGTCGGGAAAGCACAGCTCGATGGAGTTGAGTATGCTGTCGTGGCCGCCGAACAAGCCGAACGCCGGCTCGAAGTCGCCATCGCCGAAGGTGACAAGCTGCGTCGCGTCCGAGCCGATCTTGAATTTTGTCTCGACGCCGAGCCCGCCGCGCCAGTGGCCGGCGCCGCCGGAGTCGCAGATATATTCGTGTTGGATGAGCTGGTGCGGCGTCTGCAGCTCGAACATCTCGTAATCCTGGTCGAGCACGCCGCCGGACGCGTCGATCATGCCGATGTGATCGTAGCCGTCAGTGCCCGCCATGGCGCCGGAGCCGCCTTTGAGCCCCATGAAGCCGATATCGACATATTTCTCTTGGCTCTCCGGATCGAGGCCGGTGGTGAGCGAGCACAGCAGATTGTTCCAGCCGGCGGTGACCCGATCGGGAATCACCGGTGCCAGCGCGCGGATGATGGCGTCGGCATTCGGGGGGCACAGGTGATTGCCGAAGGTGGTCGCCTTCGGATAGCGCGCATTGAGGATGGTGCCTTCGGGAATGACGATGTCGATTGGGCGGATCATGCCCTCGTTGTGCGGGATGTCGGGATTGATGAATTGCAGGAAGGTAAGCAAGGTCGCCGACGCGCTCGACGTATAGGTGCCGTTGACGAAGCCGTCGGTCTGCGCGTCGGTCTTGGAATAATCGAAACGCACATGCGCGTCCTCGACCGTGATGGTGACGCGGATGGTGAATTTTGAGCCCTGGTGATGGCCGTCGAAATAGACCATGCCTTCGCCGCTATAGGTGCCGTTCGGGATGTGCGCGATCTCGGCCTGCATCATTTTCTCGGTGGCGTCGAACAGCGCCGTCTTGTGGGTCTCGAAGACATCGCGGCCGTATTTTTGCAGGAGCGCGCGCATCCGTCGCTCGCCGATGGTGCAGGCGCCCATTTGGGCTTTCAGATCGTGCTGGACGATGTCGAAGCGGATATTGGCAAAAATCAGATCCCAGACGTCGCGGCGCAGCTTGCCCTTCTCGTAGACTTTCACCGGCGGAATGCGCAGCGCCTCCTGCCAGACTTCCTTGGCATTGGGATTGTAGCCGCCCGGCACCGCGCCGCCGATATCGGCCTGATGGCCCTTCACCGCCGCCCACGCGACCAGCGCGCCGTCGTGGAAGATCGGCTTATAGACGGCGACGTCGTTATTCTGGTTGCCGAAAGAGAACACGTCGTTGTGGAAGATCACGTCGCCGTCGTGAATGTCGTCGCCGAAATAGCGCACCAGGTGCTTGCACACCGGGCCGAGCGAGAAGGCGAGGATCGGCAGGTTCTCGGTCTGCTCCAGCATATTGCCGTGGGCGTCGTAGAGCCCGGTGACGAAATCCTTGGCCTCGCACAGGATCGGCGAGCGCGTGGTCTTCACCACCGAGGCGCTCATCTCGTCGGTGATCGAGCGGAAGGTACGGGCCAACACCGACATCAGGATCGGATCGACGGCTTTTTGGTTCGCACTCATGATTTTGGTCCCAGGCAGTCGCGCACCAGATCGTCACGACCTTTGCGGTACATCAGCAACGCGCCGTATCGATCGGTGACGCCATCGTAACTTGCGCTGATGAACGCCGTTGTGGTGACCATTTCGACGAGCGCCGGTCCGGCGATGTGGTTGCCGCAGCGCAAACGGTGACCGTCGAATACCGGAATTGTTGCGAACGCTTCTTTTTCGAACACATAAGCCGAGCGTTCGCCCTTGCGCGCGACTGATGCATCGGTGCCAGCAAACGGCTCGCCCAAAAGTTCGAGTTTTTCCGTGATGCCGATCGATTGCACGCGCACATTGACGACTTCGACCGGCGTGGCCTCTTGCTCCAGCGAATAGCCGAACAGCCGGTTATGCTCATCGTGAAAGGTCCGCAGGATGGCGCCCGCATCGCGGTCTTCGACGGCGGCAAGCGGCACCGGGAACGACACCTCATGGTATTGCTTGAGATAGCGGCAGTCCAACGTCACCGCGTGCTGGCGCCGCTCGGGCGCGATATTCTCGCCGGTCAGCGTGCGGTCGCCGTTGCCGATCATGTCGACAAGTAGCGCGTTGAGCTTGTCCCAGCGCAGATCGGGAAAGCGGTCGACGAAGGTGCGCACGAAATCGTGGCGCAGGTCGCCCATCAGCATGCCCGACGCGCACAGCACCGAGCTTTCGCGCGGTACGATTTGCAGCGCGATGTCGAGGTCGTTGCAGATGACGCAGGAATGCAGCGGCCCGGCGCCGCCGGCGACCACCAGCGGAAATTCGCGCGGATCGCTGCCGCGCTCGATGGTCACCGCGCGCACGCCCTGCGCCATGTTGGTGCAGGCGACGCGGTACATGCCGGCGGCGGCGGCTTCCACCGTCATGCCGAGCGGCGCGGCGATTTTCTTGGCGATCACGTCGTGCGCGGTTTTTGAATCGAGCTTGATGCGGCCGCCGGAGAAGAAATCGGCGCTGAGATAACCGAGCACCAGATTGGCATCGGTGGTGGTCGGCAGATCGCCGCCTTGGCCGTAGCAGGCCGGCCCCGGCGTTGCGCCGGCGCTGTGCGGCCCCATGCGCAACAGGCCGCCCTGATCGATCCAGCCGATCGAGCCGCCGCCGGCGCCGATGGTGTGGATGCCGAGCATCGGCAGCGCGCAGCGCAGGCGGTCGATCTCGCCTTCCTTGATCACCACGGGGGTTTTCTCGACCAAGGCCGCTTCGAAGCTGGTGCCGCCCATGTCGACGACGATGCAGCTGTCCAAGCCAAGCGGCCGCGCCGCCGCGAGGCCGGCGATCGGGCCGCCCGCGGGACCTGACAGCAAGGTCAGCGCCGGCGATTTTCGCGCCACCTCCGGCGTCATCACGCCGCCGTTGGATTGCATGATCAGCAGCGCGCCGTCGAAACCGGCCTCGCTGAGGCGGCGCTGCAATTGCGCGAGATAATGATCGAGAATCGGCCCCACATAGGCGTTGAGCGCCGTGGTGCTGACGCGGTCGTAGAAACGGATGGCGGGCAATAGCTCGGTCGAGGTGGTGAGGAACGCGCCGGGCAATCCCTTGCGCACCAAAGCCGCGGCTTCCGCTTCATGGGCCGGATTGGCGAAGGCGTTCATGAAGCAGATCGCCACCGCCTTGACGTCTTCCGATTTGAACAGCGCGATAGCGCCGCGCACGTCGTCGAGCGCAAGGGGCTGCACCGTATGGCCATGGCGATCGAGGCGCCCGGCGACGCCGACGCGGAGATAGCGCGGCACCACCGGCGCGACATTGGTGTAGCGGTTGTTGTAGCGCTCCTCGCGAATGCCGCGGCGCATTTCCAGTGCGTCGCGCACGCCCGCTGTCGTAATGAGCCCGGTTTTGGCGCCGCGGCGGGTCAGCGTGGCGTTGGTGGTCACGGTGGTGCCGTGGACGATCACTTCGATGCAGCCAAGAAAGTCGGCCAGCGCCAGCGGTTGATCGAGCGCGCCAGCCAGCTCGCGTAATCCAGTGAGCACGCCGACCGAAGGATCCGCCGGTGTCGACAGCACTTTATGGATGACCGGCTCGCGGCCGGGCTCGCGGACATAAAAGTCGGTGAACGTGCCGCCGACGTCGATGCCGACCTTGAAGCGCCGCGCTGTTGCTGGAGCCGTCACCCGCAATCCTTAAAACTTGTCAGTGCTTGCGCGTATCGACGTCGATCACCACCGCCATCGCGGCATCACCGGCGGCGCAGCCCTGGAACAACCCGCGGCCGCCGCCGCGGATGACCAGTTCCTCGATCAGCTCGATGATCGAGCGCAGCCCGGTCGGGCCTTGCGGATGGCCCCAAATGAGCGAGCAGCCGTAATTGTTCATCGTCATCAGATCGGCGCCGGTTTCGCGGGCGAAAATAATATCGTTCACGGCGAACGGATTGTGCGACTTCACCGCGGCCATATCCGTGATCGCGAGCCCGGCCTGATCGAGCGCCTGCTTCGCCGCCGGAATGGTCGCTTCCGGCATATGCGCCAACTCGGCGCGGGCGAGGCCGAAGCCGAGGATGCCGATGCGCACATTTGCATCGCTCGACATCTCCCGGCACTTTTCCGGCGTCGCCACGACGATGGCGGCGCTACCGTCGGCCGGATGGGTCTGGCCGCCAAAGGTCACGGTGCCGTCGGGCATGACGGGACGCAGCTTGCCAAGACCCTCCGCTGTCGACATCACCACGCCTTCGTCGCCTTGCAGCGCGCCGGCGCTCTTCTTGAAATTGGCAGACGGCACATCGAACGGCAGCGTCATGTAGCGTTTCTGAAACGCGTGGTCGTTCGCCAGCGCCGCCGCATATTGCTCGCCGCGCCGCAACACCACCTCGTGCTGCGCGGCGGTGGTGATCTGGTATTTGCGCGCGACGTTCTCGGCGGTCTGCACCATGGCGTGGCCGCCGAGCGGATCGTTGCTGAAATTGTCCAGCACCCAGTTCTCGTGCGCGGCGGTGCCGCCCGGCGCGGCCGGATTGGGATAAACAATGTGCGGACCGTTGGAGATGCGATCACACGTTGCGATCAGCGCGGTTGAGGCAAGCCCCGCCTCGACTTCCTGGGCGCCGGCGAGCAGGCAGCGCACGCTGGTGGCGCAGGCCTGGCTGACGGTCGGCCCGCCGACCTTGCGGCCGCCGATCAGCCCCATGAACCACGGCAACCCGTAGAACGACGCCTTCTGCGGCACCGTCATCCCGAGCACGCCATAGTCGAAAGCGTCCGGCGCGATGTGCCGCTTGGCCAGCTCGGCCTTGGCGACATGGGCGGCGAATTCGACGCTGTGCAGGTTGGCGAAAGAGCCCTGCCACTTGGCGAACGGCGTCGACCAATAGGCGCCGTAGGGAATTTCAGCGAGATACGCCATGCTTGAGCCCTCACTGCGGCGATGCGCCCGTCGGGTTTACTCTAAAGGCCTGTGTCGGCGATATTCTATTTGAACTCAAGGGCAACGGGGAATGCCGCAGGTGCATGGCAAACGGATGATCGACCGGCGGCAGGTCACCACGGGTACGGCGGCACTCGCGGCCGCGCTTGCCGCCCCGCGGGTGGTTCGCGCCGAGACCGCCGCCAAGTTCTACCGCGGCGAGACCGTTCGCGTTCTGGTCGGCTCGCCGCCCGGTGGCGGCTACGACATTTACGCGCGGCTGGTGACGCCAGCGCTCGCCGCAAAACTCGGCGCGACCGTGCTGGTCGAGAACAAGGACGGCAATGGCGGGCTTGCCGCGCTGGCGACGCTTCTGGTGCGGCCGGCCGACGGGCTGACGATCATGAACGGCAGCGCCGAAGCCGCCATCCTCAGCCAGATGCTGGCGCGGCCGGGCGCGACCTGGGATGTCACCAGGCTGAACTGGCTCGCCAAACTGGCGTCGGCGCCGAAGCTGTGGTTCGTCGGCAAGGACGCGCGCTACCAATCGATCGCCGCGGTGCTGCAGGCGAGCCCGCTGACCTGGTCGGCGACCGGCCCGGCCGACGACATCAGCGACGTCCAGGCGACGATCTCGTACGTGCTCGGCCTGAAGTCGAAAATCGTCACCGGCTATCGCGGCTCCGGCGACATGTCACTCGCCGTCATCCGCAACGAAGTCGATGCCGGCCTCTTGTCGGCGGACTCGGCGCTGCAGCACATCGATTCGATCAAGCCGCTGGCGGTATTCGGCGCCAAGCGCTGGGCCCATCTGCCCGACGTGCCGACATTGCGCGAGTCCGCTGCGTTGCCCGCCGACAAGACCTGGATCGTGACGTTACGCGAACAGATCGGCGAGGCGCAGCGCGCCATGGTGGCGGCGCCGGACGTGCCGGCCGATCGCGTCGATTATCTGCGCGGCGTTTTTGCCGAAGTGTTGACCGATCCCTCCGTGCTGGAAGAGGGCGCCAAGACCAATCGCGAGATCGACTACATGTCGGGTGCGGATTTGCAGCGCCTGGTCGGAGATTTGATGCGAGCCGCGGGGCCGCGCTTGCCGGAGTTTCATAAGATCGTGCTGGATACGTATTTTTGAATGTCATCATCTTTCTAGCTTGTCATCATCCGCGAAGGCGGATGATCCAGTAATCGCCGACTTGGCCGGTGATTACTGGGTGCCCCGCCTGCGCGGGGCATGACAGTGCGTTTAAATCCTGTACCCGAAAATATCGCAGCCGGTAACGCTCTCGACATAACGGCCGAAGCGGAATTTCAGCTCGGGGCCTTCGAACGGCGGCTGCTCGAGTTTTTGCTCGGCGTCCGAGAACGGCTCCACCTCCAGCACCACGAAAGTGTGTCCGGGCATGTTCGCGGTTTTCAGCGCCGGGAAATCGCGTTCGAGCGTGACGAGATCGCGGAACGCGAACACGCGTTCGAGACCAAAAGCCCGTGCGATCGCCGCGTAATCGTTGTCGGCCGCGTTCGGCAGGCCGGCGTTCGAAGTTGCCCCATAGACGCGATTGGAGACCAGAAAGTGGGTGAGGTTCGGCAGGTTCATCTGCCGTTCGACCATCAGCATGCCCGGATTCATGGCGAAGGCGCCGTCGCCCATGAACGCCCAGATTTTCAGCTCGGGCTGCGCCAGCGCCAGGCCCGACGCGAACATGGTGGAGAGGCTCATCGAGGCATCGAGGTAAAAACTTGCGACCGAGTCGCGCGTCGCCGCCCACCAGGCCTGGCCGGAATTGCCCGCCGAGGTGATGACGATCTCGTCGGTGCGATGGCGCGCGATGGCGCGGAAGCATTCGACGTAGTTCATCGATGCCCCCCGCGCAGCAGATCGCGTGTGAACAACACCACCATCGGCCGCGAGAAGGTGCGGGTGTGATGGTAGCAGCGCGAGATCAGGCCGATGTCGTCGGGCCTTTCGATGATCTGATACGGCATGCTGATCGCATCCAGCACCGGCCGCAGATAGAGCCCGTTGGAGATGTGATGCTTGTGATGATCGCCGACCGCGCCGCGCAAGGTCGCCATCAGGAACAGCGGGATCTCGTAAGTGTAGTTGATCTTGGTCAGCGCGTAGATCACCGTCATGAAGCCCGAGGCGCCCATCAGCGCCGCCGATCCCATGGCGCCCATATAGGCGCCCGAGCATAGCCCGATCGCGGATTCCTCGCGATTGACCGGAACGTGGGTGAAGCGATCGTCATGCTCGATGATCTTGATGACGTCCATCAGCCAGTTGTCGGGCAGGCTGGCGACGAGTTTAACGCCGCACGACGCCAGCTCGTCGGCAATACGCGCGGCGACGGTTGCGGTTTTCTCAGTCACGTGGCGGGCTCTCGTGCGCGGTTTTCAGCGCGCGCCAAACGGTCTCTGCCGTGATCGGCAAGGCGATATCGTGCACGCCGCGGTGCCAGAGCGCGTCGATCACGGCGTTACCTATTGCCGCCGGCGCGCCGATCGTGCCGCTCTCGCTGCCGCCCTTGACGCCGAGCGGATTGCTCGGCGCCGGCGTGGCGATGAAGCCGGTGTGGAATGCCGGCAGGTCGGCGGCGCGCGGCATGGCGTAGTCCATGAAGCTGCCCGTGAGCAGCTGGCCGTCGCGATCGTAGACGATGTGTTCCATCAATGCCTGGCCAACGCCCTGGGCCATGCCGCCGTGCACTTGGCCCTCGACGATCATGGGATTGACGATCATGCCACAATCGTCCGCGCCGTAAAGCGCGCGCAATTCGACCGCGCCGGTGTCGGGATCGACTGTGACGACGGCGAGATGCATCGCCTGCGGATCGTTGGTGTCGGGCGGGTCGTAGAACTCGGTGACTTCGAGGCCGGGTGATCCGTCCGCGCCGAGTTTTGCGCCGTGATAGGCGAGGTCGGCGATGGCCGCAAAACCGATGCTGCGGTCGGTACCGTGCACTCGGAATTGCCCGCGCTCGTGGACGATGTCCGGCTCCGGGCATTCCAGCGCCTCGGCGGCGATCGACCGCGCTTTGGCGATGATGCGGTCCGCTGCCCGGTAGATCGCGGTGCCGCCGACCGATACGGAGCGCGCGCCCCAGGTGCCGTTGCCGAATGGAATACGATCGGTATCGCCCTCGACCAGGCGGATATCTTCGATATCGAGCTTGAGCCGGTCGGCGGCGATCTGCGCGAACGTAATGTCGTGGCCCTGGCCGTGAGAATGGCTGCCGGAGAGCACGGTCACCTTGCCGTCGGAGTGGACGCGCACGATCGCGCTCTCCCAGCCGCCGTGCAGGCCGCCGCGCAGGGCGAGATTGGCGCTCGGGCCGGTGCCGGCTTTGTCGATGAAGCAGGCCAGGCCGATGCCCATGAGAATGTTTTGCCGCCGCAGCTCGGCCTGTTGCTGGCGCAAGGCCGAGTAATCCGCCAGCGCCAAGAGCTTGTCGAGCAGCGCCGGCGGGTCGCCGGAATCGTAAGTGCGGCCGCCGGGCGCCGGGTAGGGAAAGTCGGCGCGGCCGATCAAGTTGCGGCGGCGGATTTCGACCGTGTCGATGCCGAGCTCGTGGGCGGCGCGCTCGATCAGCCGTTCGTTGGTCCAGGTCGCCTCGGGCCGGCCGGAGCCGCGATACGCATCGACTGGCACGGTGTTGGTATAAACGCCGCGCACGCGCAAATGCAGGTTCGGCGTGCGGTAGAGGCCGGTGAGGGTTTGCGGGTACGAGTTGCCGGGAATGCTCGGCGCGAAATTGCTCAAGTAGCCGCCGAGCGCCGCCAGCGTGTCGACCTGCATGGCGACGATGCGGCCGTCGCGGTCGAACCCCATGCGGGCCTTGGTGTGGTGATCGCGCGCCTGGGCGTCGGACAAGAACGTATCGGTGCGCGTCGCGGTCCAGTGCACCGGCCGGCGCAGCAGTTGCGCGGCCCAGGCGATGGTCGAGACTTCGACGGCAAAATTGCCCTTCACGCCAAAACCGCCGCCGACGTCGGGCGAGACGACGCGGATTTTGTGCTCGGGGATATGCAGCGTGTAGACGGAGAGCCAGCGCCGCAGATAATGCGGCTGCTGGGTGGTGGCGTAGAGCGTGTAACGGTCGCTCGCCGCATCGAATTCGCAGAGATAGGCGCGCGCCTCCAGCGGATTGGCGGCGAGCCGGCTGTTGTGCAGGTCGAGCGCGATGATTTTGGCGGCGCCGGCCAGCGCGCTTTCCGTTTTCTCGCGATTGCCGCGCTCGATATCGAACACGATGTTGGAGCCGAAGCGCTCGTGAATGAGCGGCGCTCCGGGCGCGAGCGCCGCGCGCGGATCGCACACGCAAGGCAACGGCTCGTAATCGACCGCGACTGCCTCGGCGGCGTCTTCGGCGGCAAAGCGGCTGTCCGCCACCACCGCAGCGACGATGTCGCCGACGTGGCGCACCTTGTCGCTGGCGAAAGCCGGCCGCGGCGCATTGTTCATCGGCCGCCCGTCGGAAAACGGCATCGGGTGCACGACGGTGAGTTCGCCGTGGCCTGCGCGCTTCCAGTCTTCGGCTGTGAGCACCAGCAGCACGCCGGGCATGCCACCGGCGACCGCGGTTGAAACTCCCCGGATGCGCGCGTGGCCATGCGGGCTGCGGACAAACGCGCACCACGCCGTTCCGGGCGGCGCCACGTCATCGACGAACTGCCCCTTGCCGCGCAGGAAGCGCGCGTCCTCGCGCCGGCGCAGCGGCTGGCCGATGTAGCGGGCTTCGCTGGCGGGCGTCTCGATATTCATGCGTGGCGCATCGCGCGTTCAGCCAAAGACCGTCGGCCCGCCGCCGGCTTCGGCGCGCGCCTCGAGCTTGCGGCAGAAATGGCGGTACGAATGCTGCCAGTGCGCCGGCGTCGAGATTTGTTGGTGCCGCTTATCGCGCACCGCGCGGTCCGGCATATTGGTCTTCAGATTGGCGGCGCGGCCGACGATGTGGGCCTTGCAGGCTTTTTCCAAAAATATTCCGGTACAGATCGCCTGCTCGATGCTGGCGCCGCAAAAGACGACGCCGTGATTGCCGAGCAGCATGGCGAAGCTTTGCCCGAGCGAATGCGCGATGGCTTCGCCTTCGCTCTTCAGCGTGATCAGCGCGACGTCGGCCTCGTGCCGTGGCACGTCGATGAATTGATCGGCGTCGAGCGTAAAGGGCTGCAACGGTTCCGTCGCCGCCGAGAAAACGCTGGCATAGAACGGATGGGTGTGGACTACCAAATTGATGTCGGTGCGCGCGCGAAAAATCTCCGAATGGATCGGCCACTCGGAATGGCGCCTACCGCTGCCGGCAATCTGCTGGCCGTCCCAATCGACAAGCACGAAGTCGTCAGGCCCCAACACTTCGCCGAGGCCGATCTGATTGCGCTTCATCCAAAAACCGCGGCCACCGGCCTCGCGCACCGAGAGATGGCCAAGCGTCATGTCGCCGTGACCTTCCATGTCGAGTATCCGGCACGCGAGCGCCGCCTCGGTCAGGCGCTCGCGCGTTGCGGTATCCATGTCGGCCATTGGCACCCCCAAATTCTGCGCCAGCGTCAGTGATGCGGCACCACGGCGGTGGCTTCGATTTCCACCTTGGCCAAATCCTCGACCAAAGCCGCGACTTGCACCAGCGTCATGGTCGGAAAATGTTTGCCCATGACAGCACGGTAGGCGTCGCCCAATTCGCGTAAGTGCGAGAGATAGTCCTTCTTATCGGTGACGAACCAGGTCAGCCGCGTGATGTGCTCAGGTTTGCCGCCGGCTTCGGCAACCAGCGCTACGATGTTCGCCAAGGCCTGCCGCGCTTGTGCGACAAAATCCGTGCTGGCGAATTTTTGCTCGGCATTCCAGCCGATCTGGCCGGCTAAGAACACCACGCGGCCCTCGGCCACAATGCCGTTGGCAAAACCTTTCGGCTTTTTCCAGTGTTGCGGGTGGAGGAAAGTGTGAGCGTCGGTCATCTCGTCGGCGTTTCCCTTTCTACCGTCGTCCCCGCGAAAGCGGGGACCCATACTCCCAGTCTTAACGGCCCTTGCACCGCGATTATGGATTCCCGCTTTCGCGGGAATGACGTAGTCACGATGCCCCCGGCCGCAGGCGGAAGCGCTGGATTTTTCCGGTCGGCGTCTTCGGCAGCGCGTCGGTGAATTTCACCGCGCGCGGATATTTGAACGGCGCGATGGTCGCCTTGACGTGATCCTGCAGGCGTTTGGCCGTATCGACGCCGGCGATGACGCCTTCGGCGAGCACCACATGGGCCTCGACGATCTGGCCGCGGCCCTCGTCCGGCGCGCCGATCACCGCGCATTCCTTGACGTCGGGGTGCGATAATAGGGCAGCTTCGACCTCGGGTCCGGCGATGTTGTAGCCGGCCGAGATGATCATGTCGTCGTTGCGCGCGGCGAAATGGAAATAGCCCTTCTCATCCTGCATGAACGCGTCGCCGGTCAGATTCCAGCCGTCGCGGACATACGCGCTCTGCCGCTTGTCGGCGAGATAGCGGCAGCCGGTCGGGCCGCGCACCGCGAGCTTGCCGACCTCGCCGCGCGGCTTCTCCTTCATATCGTCGTCAACGATCTTGGCCTCGTAGCCACCGACCGGCTTGCCGGTCGTCGCCGGCGCGGCGTCGCCGAAGCGGTTGGAGATGAAGATGTGCAGCATCTCGGTCGAGCCGATGCCGTCGAGGATCGGCTTGCCGGTTTTTTGCACCCAATCGTTGAACACCGGTGCCGGCAAGGTCTCGCCGGCGGACACCGCCGCGCGCAACGACGAGAGGTTGGCGCCCTGATTCATCGCCGCCAGCATGGCGCGGTAAGCCGTCGGCGCGGTGAACGAGATGGTCGCTTTGTAGGTCTCGATGATCTCGATCATGTTGGCGGGCGAGGCGTTTTCCAACAACGTCGCGGTGGCGCCGAAGCGCAACGGAAAAATCGCCAAGCCGCCGAGGCCGAAGGTGAAGGCGAGCGGCGGCGAGCCGACGAAAATGTCGTCGGGCGTCACGGCGAGGACTTCCTTGGCATAGCCGTCGGCGATGATCAGGAGATCGCGGTGGAAATGCATCGTCGCTTTCGGCTCGCCGGTGGTGCCCGAGGTGAAGCCGAGCAATGCGACATCGTCGCGGCCGGTCGGCACCGCGTCGAAGGTCACCGCCTTGCTCAGTGCGATGCGGTCGAGCTCGGCGTCGTGATTGGCGGTGCCGTCGAAGCCGATCACCTGCTTGAGGAATTTTGAGGTTTTGGCGCAGGTGGCGATCTCATCCATCAGCCGCGTGTCGCACAGCGCCAGCGCCACCTCGGCCTTGTCGACGATCTTTGCCAGTTCGCCGGCGCGCAGCATCGGCATGGTGTTGACCACCACGGCGCCGGCTTTTGTGGCGGCGAGCCAGCACGCCACCATGGCCGGATTGTTGGCAGAGCGGACCAGGATGCGGTTGCCCGGTTTGATGCCGAAATCCTCGACCAGCGCGCGGGCCATGCGGTTGGTCCAATCCGACAGCTCCTTGTAGGTGCGGCGGCGGCCGTTGCCAATCAGTGCCACGTGATCGCCAAAGCCGCGCGCTACCATGCGGTCGGTGAGTTCGACGCCGGCATTGAGCACGTCGGGATAGTCGAAGCCGTGCAGCGGAATTTCCGGCCATTGCGGCGGCGGCGGAAGATTGTCGCGGGTGAAGGTGTCGGTGTGGGCCGAGCGCCCGAGCGATGGCATGGTCATGCTCCTGAAAGCACTTGCCGTGCGATGATGACTTTCTGGACTTCCGACGCGCCTTCGTAGATGCGCAGCGCGCGGATTTCGCGATAGAGCCGCTCGACGATATGGCCGTGGCGCACGCCGTCGCCGCCGTGCAGCTGCACCGCCTTGTCGATGACCTGCTGCGCGCTCTCGGTGGCGAACAGCTTCGCCATCGCCGCTTCGCGGGTGACGCGCGCGGCGCCGTTGTCCTTGGCCCAGGCGGCGCGATAGACGAGCAGCGCCGCCGCGTCGACGTCGAGCGCCATTTCGGCGAGAGATGCTTGCACCATCTGCAGATCGGCGAGCGGTCCGCCGAACAGCTTTCGGCTTTTTGCGCGCGCGATGGATTCATCGAGCGCCCGGCGGGCGAAACCGAGCGCCGCGGCGCCGACGGTCGCGCGGAAAATATCGAGCGTCGCCATGGCGATCTTAAAACCTTCGCCTAGCGCGCCGATCATGGCGGAGGCCGGCACGGTGACGCGCTCGAATTTCAGCCGCGCCAGCGGATGCGGCGCGATGACATCGATGCGCTCGGCGACGGAAAAGCCCGGCAATTTTCCCGGCAACAGAAAAGCCGAGAGGCCCTTGGCGCCAAGGCCTTCGCCGGTGCGCGCGAACACGACGTAAAGGTCGGCGATGCCGCCGTTGGAAATCCAGGTCTTCTCGCCGTCGAGCACATAGCCGTCGCCGTAGCGCTTCGCGGTCAGCGCGATATTGGCGACATCGGAGCCGGATTGTTGCTCGGTCAGCGCGAAAGCGGCGATGGCGCTGCCGCTGCGCGTGCGTTTGAGCCATTCGTGCTGCTTGGCATTGCCGAACAGGCTGATCGGCCCGGCGCCGAGGCCCTGCATGGCGAAAGCGAAATCGGCCAACCCATCGTGCCGCGCCAGGGTCTCGCGGATCAGGCAGAGCGTGCGCACATCGAGCGCTGCCGGCGCGTCGGGATCCGGCGCGGTGTTTGCGAGCCAGCCGTCGCGGCCGAGCTTTTGCACGAGGTCGCGGCAGGCGGCATCGACGTCGTTATGATTCGCCGGCAGGTTCGTCGCGCACCATTGCTCGAGGCTAGCGGCCAGCGCGCGATGGCGGTCGGTGAAGAACGGCCAGCTGAGAAAAGTCTTGTCCGCCACTAGTTGCCCTCGAACACTGGTCTTTGCTTGGCGACGAACGCCCGATAGGCGCGCTCGAAATCATTGGTCTGCATGCAGATCGCCTGCGCGTGCGCTTCGGCCTCGACGGCCTCATCGAGGCTCATCGACCATTCGGCAACGAGCTGCGTCTTGGTGATGCCGTTGGCGAAGGTCGGGCCCACAGCGATTTTTTGCGCAAGCGCCAGCGCTTCACGCTCAAGCGCGTCGGCGGCGACCAGCCTGTTGAAAAAGCCCCAGGCCTCGCCTTCCTGCGCCGTCATGGCGCGGCCGGTGTAAAGCAGTTCGGTGGCGCGGCCCTGGCCGATGATGCGCGGCAGGATCGCGCAGGCGCCCATGTCGCAGCCGGCGAGGCCTACGCGATTGAACAGGAACGCGGTCTGCGCGCTCGGGGTGGCGAGACGCAGATCTGAAGCCATCGCAATAATGGCGCCGGCGCCGGCGGCGACGCCGTCGACCGCGGCGATGATCGGCTTGCCGCAGTGGAGCATCGCCTTGACCAGATCGCCGGTCATGCGCGTGAAGGCGAGCAGTTGTTTTGCGTCCATGGCGACCAGTGGGCCGATGATCTCGTGCACGTCGCCGCCGGAGCAGAAATTGCCGCCGTTGGACAAAAACACGACGGCGTGGACGTCGTCGGCATGGGCGAGATCGCGAAACGTATCGCGCAGCTCGGCGTAGGACTCGAAGGTCAGCGGATTCTTGCGCTCCGGCCGGTTCAGCTGGATCACGGCAACGGCACCGTCCATGCGCCAGAGAAAATGTGTGGGCTTAAGCGCCGCCATTGTTTTGGTCATGCTTCGCCCTCCCAGTCGCTGCGGAACGATTTCAGCTTGGCCGACATCTGCTCGGCGTCGCGCACCGAGAGCCCGCCAAGGAGCTCATCGACCCAGCTTTCGTGCGCGGCCGCCATGTCGGCGAACAGCGCGCGGCCCTTGCGGGTGAGGCTGATGAACGAGGTGCGACGGTCGCCGTTGCGCTGGGCGCGCGCGACCAAACTGTCGGAAACCAAGCGATCGACGATACCGGTGACGTTGCCGTTCGACACCATGAGGAAGCGCGAAATCTCGCTCATCAGCATGCCGTCGGGCTTGCGGTAAAGCGCCGCCATCACGTCGAAGCGCGGCAAGGTGGCGTTGAACTGCGCCTTCAGCCGTTCGCGCGCCACGCTTTCGATCAGCCGGCTGGCGCGCAACAGCCTGATCCATAGCCGCAACCGCGATTTGCTATCGCTCTCTTTCGGTTCCGCGATGGCCGGCAGCGGCGCGCTCACCATGTCTCGCCTCCGGACAGCGAGATGGCCTGGCCGGTGATGCTGGCGCTGCTCTCGGTGCACAACCACAGCACCGTGTCGGCGACTTCCTGCGGCGTGATGAAGCGGCCTTGCGGGTTCTTGGCTGCGAGCGCCGCGCGCGCTTCGGCTTCGCTGCGCTTGGTCGTCGCCACGATGCGCGCCACGGCTTGTTCCAGCATCGGTGTCTCGGTGTAGCTCGGACACACCGCATTCACGGTGATGCCGTCCTTGGCGGTTTCCAGCGCCAAGGTTCGCATCAGCCCGATCACCCCATGCTTGGCGGCGACATAGGGCGCGATATAGGGCGCAGCGCGGATGCCGGCGGTCGAAGCGATGAAGACGATGCGGCCCCATTTTTTCGCCCGCATGCCGGCGAGCGCCGGCTGCACTGAAAAGAACGCGCCGGTGAGGTTGACATTAAGAGTGTCAGTCCAGAGCGCGGCGGAGATTTTTTCGGCCGGCGCGCTCTGCGCGCCACCCGCATTGGCGACCACAATGTCAAATTTTCCGCGCGCCGCCTGTGCGGTGTCGTAGAGTTGCGCGAGCGATTTCTGATCCGTCACGTCCGCCGTTTCGGCATGAATATTTTTATGCCGTATCGCCATTTCATCGAGCTGTTGCCGGCGCCGCCCGCAAATCGTCACCGCCGCGCCGGCCTCCGCCAAGGCGAGCGCAATAGTGGCGCCGATGCCGCTGCCGCCGCCGGTGACGAGTGCGTGTTTGCCGCTGACGCTCATGGTCATACCGCCGTTGGCACAGGTTCAGCGCTGCCGGAAATCCGATAGAGCTGATCGCGGCCGGCGTAGTATGGCTGTGGCCAAGCCTCGCCGCGGTCGCCGAGTTTGGCCGCGGCGTGCAAGGTCCAATACGGATCGGCGAGATGCGGCCGCGCCAGGCAGACGAGGTCGGCGCGGCCGGCCATCAGGATCGAGTTGACGTGGTCCGGTTCAAAAATGTTGCCGACCGCCATGGTCGCCATGCCGGTCTCGTTGCGGATGCGGTCGGAGAACGGCGTCTGGAACATGCGGCCATAGACCGGCCGCGCGTCGATCGAGGTCTGGCCGGCCGACACGTCGCAGATATCGACGCCGGCCTCCTGCAGTAGCCGGCTGATGGCGACCGCGTCGCGCGGCTCGATGCCGTCCGAGCCGACCCAATCGTTGGCGGAGATGCGCACCGAGATCGGTTTGCCCGCCGGCCACACCGCGCGCACCGCGTGAAAGATTTCCAGCGGATAGCGCATGCGGTTCTCCAGCGAGCCGCCGTATTCGTCAGTGCGCCGGTTGGTCAGCGGCGTGATGAAAGAGGACAAGAGATAACCGTGCGCGCAATGGATTTCGAGCATGTCGAAATTGCAGCGAGCCGCCATTTCCGCTGCCGCAACGAATTGATCGCGCACCAGATCCATGTCAGTCCGCGTCATGGCGTGCGCGACCTGGTTGCGCGGCGACCAGGCGATCGCCGACGGCGCCAGCACCGGCCAGTTGCCGGACTGCAGCGGCGCGTCCATCTCCTCCCAGCCGAGCTGGGTCGAGCCCTTGGCGCCGGAATGGCCGAGCTGGCAGCAGATCTTTGCGTCGGTCTCCCTGTGGACGAAATCGACGATGCGCTTCCATGCCGCCTCGTGCGCCGGCGCATACATCCCGGTGCAGCCGGGCGTGATGCGGCCTTCGGGACTGACGCAGGTCATTTCGATACAGACCAGGCCGGCGCCGCCCTTGGCGCGCTCGCCGTAATG
>JBAUYI010000487.1:0-4668 GCA_049584715.1 Xanthobacteraceae bacterium | reverse complement strand
GGGCCGCGACAAGGGTCGCAGCGGCGAGGTCATCGAGATGCGCCGCAGCGACGGCCGCGCGCTGGTGCGCGGCGTCAACATCGTCAAGCGCCATCAGAAGCAGAGCGCCTCGCAAGAGGGTGGCATCATTTCCAAGGAAGCGCCGATCCACTTGTCGAACATCGCGCTGGCGGACCCCAAGGACGGCAAGCCGACGCGGGTCGGCTTCAAATATGTCGGCAAGGACGACGATCGCAAGAAAGTGCGCGTCGCCAAGCGTTCCGGAGTCGAAATCGATGGCTGATACCGAAGATAAAAAGGCGGCAAAGCCGGAGAAGTCCCAGCGCCCGCCGAGCGCCGAACAGGCCACAAAAGCCGCGAAGGACGACAAGAAGGCGGCAAAGCAGGCGCGCGCCGACAAGGGCTCAGCCGACGCCAAGGCCGGCAAGCCGGCGGCGCCGCGCGAGCCCGAGGTGCGCGTGCCGGCGCGGCTCAAGGTGCAATTCGAGGAGGCGATCCGCAGCAAGCTCGCCGAGCAGTTCGGTTACAAGAACCGCTTTGAGGTGCCGGTGCTGGACAAGGTCGTCATCAATATGGGCATCGGCGAAGGCGTCGCCGATCGCAAGAAGGTCGATGGCGCCGCCGCCGATCTCGGCCTGATCGCCGGCCAGAAGCCGATCGTGACCAAGGCGCGCAAGTCGATCGCCACCTACAAGCTGCGCACCGGCCAGGCCATCGGCTGCAAGGTGACGTTGCGCAAGGCACGCATGTACGAGTTCCTCGACCGGCTGATCAATATCGCGCTGCCGCGGGTACGCGATTTCCGCGGCCTCAATCCGAAGAGTTTCGACGGCCGCGGCAACTACTCGCTCGGCATCAAGGAACACATCGTGTTTCCGGAGATCGACTACGACAAGGCGACCGATATCTGGGGCATGGACATCACCGTCTGCACCACCGCGCGCAACGACGACGAGGCGCGCGCGCTGTTGACGGCATTCAATTTTCCGTTCCGGCAGTGAGGCTCGACGAGTCTCAGACGCGGAACCGTGAGGAGCACTAGATGGCGAAGAAGAGTTCGATCGAGAAGAACAACCGGCGCCGCCGGATGACGAAGAAATTCTCGGGCCGGCGCGCGCGGCTCAAGGCGATCGCGCGCGACAGGTCGAAGCCGGTCGAGGAGCGCTTCGCCGCCACGCTGAAGCTTGCCGAAATGCCGCGCAATTCGTCGGCCACCCGCATTCGCAACCGCTGCGAGATGACCGGCCGGCCGCGCGGCTATTATCGCAAGCATAAGCTGTCGCGCATCGCGTTGCGGGATCTCGGCTCCAAGGGCCTGATCCCGGGTCTCGTGAAGTCGAGCTGGTAAGGAGGGTCGCAACCATGGCAATGAACGATCCGCTCGGCGACTTGTTGACCCGCATCCGCAATGCGCAGATGCGCAACAAGGGCAAAGTCAGCTGCCCGGGCTCGAAATTGCGCGAGAGCGTGCTCGAGGTGCTCAAGGCCGAAGGCTATATCCGCGGCTTCTCGGTGACGGAGCGCGAAGGCCGCTCCGAGCTCGACATCGAATTGAAATATTTCGACGGCGAACCGGTGATCCGCGAGATCGAGCGCATCTCCAAGCCCGGCCGCCGCGTCTACACTTCGGTGAAGAACCTGCCGCGCATCAACAACGGCCTCGGGGTCGCCATCGTCTCGACGCCGAAGGGCGTCATGGCCGACCACGACGCCCGCGACGCCAATGTTGGCGGCGAAATCCTCTGCACGGTGTTCTGATGTCCCGCATCGGCAAAAAACCAGTCGCCGTCCCGTCCGGCATCACTGCCAACGTGGAAGGCCAGACGGTCAAGATCAAAGGCCCGAAGGGCGCCCTGCAGGTCGTGCTGCACGACGACATTGCCGTGAAGCTCGACGGCGGCGAGATCAAGGTCGACCCGCGTTTCGAAACCAAGCGCGCCCGCTCGCAATGGGGCACGTCGCGCACGTTGATCGCCAATCTGATCGCCGGCGTCACCAAGGGCTTCGAGCAGCGGCTCGAGATCAACGGCGTCGGCTATCGCGCCTCGGTGCAGGGCAAGAACCTGCAGATCGCGCTCGGCTATAGCCACGACATCGTCTATCCGATCCCCGAAGGCATCACCATTGCGACGCCGCGGCCGGTCGAGATCGTGATCACCGGCAGCGATCGGCAGAAGGTCGGCCAGGTCGCCGCCGAGATTCGCGATTATCGCCCGCCGGAGCCGTACAAGGGCAAGGGCATCAAATATGCCGGCGAACGCATCTTCCGCAAGGAAGGCAAGAAGAAGTAACGGAGCCGCCTGATGACCAAGCTCAGCGACAGAATTATGCGCCGCCAGGGCCGCGTCCGCGGCACGCTGCGCCGCGCGGCGGGCGAGCGCAAGCGGCTCACCGTGTTCCGCTCGTCCAAGCACATCTATGCCCAGGTCATCGACGACGACGAGGGCGTCACGCTCGCTTCGGCGTCGTCGATCGAGAAGACGGCGCGCGAAGGCCTGAAGACCGGCGCCAGCGTCGACGCGGCCAAGTCGGTCGGCAAGCTGATCGCGGAGCGCGCCAAGGAAAAGGGCGTCAAAGACGTAGTATTCGACCGCGGCGGTTACCTCTATCACGGCCGGGTGAAAGCTTTGGCCGAGGCGGCGCGCGAAGGCGGGCTGAATTTCTGATGACGGACAATGGAAGACAGAGGACGGATAAACGCAAGCGGCCAGGCACGGATAAATCCGTCGTCTGTCGTCCGCCGTCTGTCCTCTCATCTCGGAACAAAGGTTTGAATCAAATGGCTGCTCATCATGGCTCGTGACCCCCATCGACGCGAAGAACGCGACAGCGAATTCGTCGACAAGCTCGTCCACATCAACCGCGTCGCCAAAGTGGTGAAGGGCGGACGGCGCTTCGGCTTTGCCGCGCTGGTGGTGGTCGGCGACCAGAAGGGCCGGGTCGGCTTCGGCCACGGCAAGGCGCGCGAGGTGCCGGAAGCGATCCGCAAGGCGACCGATGCCGCCAAGCGCGGGCTCACCCGCGTGCCGTTGCGCGAAGGCCGCACGCTGCATCATGACGTCGCCGGCCGCCATGGCGCCGGCAAGGTCTATCTGCGCGCGGCGCCGCCCGGCACCGGCATCATCGCCGGCGGCCCGATGCGCGCGGTGTTCGAGACGCTCGGCATGCAGGACGTGGTCGCCAAATCGATCGGCACGTCGAACCCATACAACGTGGTGCGCGCCACTTTCGATGCGCTCAAGCGCCAGGATTCGCCGCGCTCGGTCGCCGCCCGCCGCAACGTCAAGGTCTCGGCCCTGCAGGCGCGCCGCCGCGAAGGCGATGCCGAACCGGCAACCGATTGAAATTTTGGAGCAGGCGATGAATACCGGGAAACCATCAGGCAAGACCGTCAAGGTGCGGCAGACCGGCAGCGCATCGCGCCGTCATCACCGGCAGCGTGAAACGCTGGTCGGCTTGAAACTCAACAAGATCGGCCGCGTCGCCGAGCTCGTCGATTCGCCGGCGACGCGCGGCATGATCGCCAAAGTGGCGCATCTCGTCGAAGTGGTGGAGAAGTAGCGTTGATTGTCATCGTCCGCGAATGCGGACGATCCAGTACCCACGATACGTCACGCGAATACTGGATGCCTCGCCGTCGCGGGTCATGACAAGGAAGGGGATTTGGAGAAGGCAATGAAGCTGCACGAACTTTCCGGCCGTCCGGGCGCCCGCCAGACCAGGAAGCGCATCGGCCGCGGCATCGGTTCCGGCAAGGGCAAGACCGGCGGCCGCGGCGGCAAGGGCCAGACCGCGCGCTCCGGCGTGCGCATCAAAGGCTTTGAGGGCGGCCAAATGCCGCTGCATCGCCGGCTGCCCAAGCGGGGCTTCAAGAACGTCAAATTCGCCCGCAAGCTCAACGAGGTGAACCTCGGCAAGCTGCAGGCGGCGATCGACGCCGGCACGCTCGATGCGACGGCCAAGATCGACGCCGCGGCGCTGGTCAAGGCCGGCCTCCTGCGTCGGGCAAAAGATGGCGTGCGGCTTCTTGGCGACGGCGAGCTCAAGGCCAAGGTGACATTGGCGGTGTTCGGCGCCTCCAAATCGGCGGTCGCCGCGGTGGAGAAGGCCGGCGGTTCGGTCGAAATCCTCGCGCCCAAGGCGGATACGAGCGAACAGGCGGCCTGACCGTCATGCCCGGCCTTGTGCCGGACAGCCACGATTTCTACCTTTGTGACAAGGCGTGGATGGCCGGGACAAGCCCGGCCATGACGTAGAAGAGGGGTTCGGAGCGGGAAATGGTCTCTGCAGCAGAACAACTCGCAGCCAATCTCAACTTCGGCGCCTTGGCCAAGGCCGAAGAGCTGAAGAAGCGCATCTGGTTCACCCTCGGCGCGCTCTTGGTTTACCGCCTCGGCACCTACATCCCGCTACCCGGCATCGATCCGACCGCCTGGGACCAGATTTTCCAGCAGCAGTCCGGCGGCATTTTGGGCATGTTCAATATGTTCGCCGGCGGCGGCATCCACCGCATGGCGATCTTCGCGCTCAACATCATGCCGTATATCTCGGCCTCGATCATCATTCAGTTGATGACGACGGTGTCGCCGACCCTCGAACAGCTCAAGAAAGAGGGCGAGGCGGGCCGCAAGGTCATCAACCAGTACACCCGCTATCTGACGGTGCTGC
>JBAUYI010000486.1:0-3117 GCA_049584715.1 Xanthobacteraceae bacterium | reverse complement strand
ACAACGTCTTGCGTCCGTAGCGCGCCGACAACCAGCCGACCGGCGCGGTCATGATTGCGGCGGCAACGATATACGACGTCAGCACCCAGGTGATCTGGTCGGGCGCGGCACCGAACGTGCCTTGCATATAGGGCAGCGCCACATTGGCGATGGTGGTGTCGAGCGCTTGCATCAGCGTCGCCAACACCGTGCATGCGGTGACGATGCCGCGATGGGAATCTGCGGACTGGCTACTGCTCGCTGCGCTTATCGTCATGGCGAAGGCTCACAACGCCGTCAAAACAGCATCTCGGCAAGAGTGCGGCGATGGCCGGTATCGATCGAGACCGTGACGCTCATCCCGGCGCGCAGCTTGAGCGCCTCGGAGGTCGGGTTGACTCGGATGCGCACCGGGATGCGCTGCACCACCTTGACCCAATTGCCGCTCGAATTCTGAGCCGGCAGGATCGAGAATTCCGAGCCGGCGGCGGGCGCGATGCTCCCGACGGTCCCCGAAAAGACGTGCGCCGGGTAAGTATCGACGTTGAACTTCACCGGATCGCCGACCTTGACGTGGGTGAGATCGGTTTCCTTCATGTTGGCGTCGATCCACAGGTCGTTGGTGGCGACCAGCGCCACCGCGCCGGTATTGGTCAGTGCCGCGGTCTGGGCGACCAGATACGTGCCGGGCTGCAACGCGTCGACCTGGGTCACCACGCCGTCGAACGGCGCGCGCACCACAGTGTGATCGAGCTGGCGCTGCGCCTCTTCGACTTGCGCCTTGACCTGCAGATATTGCGGATGCTGCGTGACGTCGAAATCCGGATTGCCGCCGAGCCGGGCGAGCTGGACTTGCGACAGTTTGCGCAACGATTCGAGCTTGCTCTTATCGCCTTCGAGGCTGAAACGCGCCTGGTCGTAGGTGGATTGGGCGACGGCGTTGCTCTTTATCAACGCCGTATCGCGGTCGAACGTGGTCTGATCCATATCGACCTGCGACTGTTGCGCAGCAATGTCTTGCTGCATGCGCGTGTAGTCTTCTTTCATCGCCTGGAGCGACAGCGCGGTCTGCGCCAGGTTGGCCTTGACGTTGTCCAGCGCGATCTGGAACTGCCGCGGGTCGACGCGGAACAACACATCGCCGGCCTTGACCGTTTGGCCTTCACGCACGTCGACCTCGCTGACGAGGCCGGAAACGTCGGTTGACACCATCAGCTTGGCGGCGTGGACATAGGCGTCGTCGGTGGAAACGTAGCGGCCGCCCATCATGTAGAACACAAGTCCGGTGACCACGGCGATGACCGGAACGACGACCAGGAGGATGAAGCGCATGCGCTTGCGCAGCGCATCGGCGAGAGTCGCCGCACGCGGTTTTGGCGGCTTCAGACTCGGCGCAAGTTTGAGGACGGGTTCAGCCATAGCGGCGGTCTCCCGCTGCGGCACCGGGGGTGGTGGCGGGCCGCTGCTGGATCGCCTGGCGCAAGTTTTCCTTCACCACCGCCAGTTGGGCGACGATCTGTTCGACGGTCTCGCGCGAAACGCCGGCCAACGCCGTCGTCATCATGTCCTCGCCAAGCACGCCAAGCTGTTCGAGCATGGGCCGCGCCGCCGCCGTCAAAAACAGCCGCTTGGCGCGGCGGTCGTTGGGGTCGGAGCGACGTTCGATCAGGCCGTTGTCGCAGAGACGGTCGAGCAGGCGGGTCAACGTGATCGGCTGCAGGTCGAGCATTTCGGCGAGCTCCGACTGCTTGAGCCCCTCGAAGCGATCGAGCCGCACCAGCACCGCCCATTGCGCCCTGGTGACCCCGAACTGACTGCCCCTGTAATCCGCGTAGGTTCGCAACATACGGGCTACATCATTGATCGTGAATGCAAATTCTCTATTGAGCGAGCGTGGCAGCATGGCGATCTCCCAGAGCCCGGCAGCAATATGGCTGCTCAAGAAGCGTCACCATAATATGAGGAACCTTATGATATTGTCTAGCCATTTCGGGCAGGTCAGTCATGCAAGGAAGAAGGCCGCAGGCAGCTGCTCTCAGACCAACCCCAGATCGGCAAAAGCGGCGCTGTGGTGGTCGGCCGCAGTCGGCGCGAAGCAGCAGAACACGACGCGCACGATGCCGCGCGGTGACCCTGCTAATTCCGCAGCGACCGTACCCACGGCGATGCGCGCCGCATGGTCGGGCGGAAAGCGATAGACGCCGGTCGAGATTGCCGGAAATGCGATCGAGGTCAGGCGATGCGCCACGGCCAAATCCAGCGCCGTGCGATAGCAGGACGCCAGCAGCTCCTCCTCGCCCTCGCCGCCGCCGTTCCAGACCGGACCGACGGCGTGAATGACGTGCTTTGCCGGCAGCCGATAACCACGAGTAATTTTCGCGCCCCCGGTCGCGCAACCACCTAGCGTTTTGCATTCCTCGTATAGCTCAGGCCCCGCGGCGCGATGGATCGCGCCGTCAACGCCACCACCGCCGAGCAAGCTCCGATTGGCGGCATTGACGATGGCGTCGACCGTGAGCGTCGTGATGTCGGCAACGCAGATTTCTATGCGCGCGGCGCCGACTTCGGCAATGAGCAGTGCAGGAGCGTCCGGCATCAAAGCAAGCTTATCACGCCCATTCGGCCTGTGCTTCGGCCGGCAAGTCCACCGTGCTCTTCACGCCGATATCGTCGAAATGCTCGTCCAGGAAACGCCGGGCGGCGCGCTTGCCGCTGACGTGCAGCATTTCGAAGAAATCGTAATCGGTCGAGAGCTTGCTGAAGGCGTCGAAATGGGTGCCGAAGCGGTCGAGCACGATGCGATGCACGTTGATGCGGCGATATTGTCCAGGCCCGGTACCGCGCGGCAGCTTGCCCTGGTCGATCAAGCGAGCGACGAAATCGATGGCGCGGTACTCGCCGATCAGCGAGGAATTGAACGTGATCTCGTTGATGCGATTCACGATCTCGCTGGACGACGTCGGCGTCTCTTGCCGCACCAGCGGATTGATCTGCACCACCAGCACGTCCTCGGTCGTTGTGGTGCGGAAAAACGGAAAGATGACCGGATTGCCGCGATAACCGCCATCCCAATACGGCACGCCGTCGATCTCGACGGCGCGAAACAAGGTCGGCAGACAGGCGGACGCCATGACGGCG
>JBAUYI010000485.1:0-4357 GCA_049584715.1 Xanthobacteraceae bacterium | reverse complement strand
GCCGGCGTCCGCGCCGGGCTGGTCACGGCCAGCGCGCGCAATTTCTCCGAGCTCAAATATGGCGCGATCGGCGGCAGCGCCAGGAAAATGATCTGGGTGTCGCCCGCCAGCGTCGCATTGACTGCGGGCGCGGCGCCGTTGAACGGCACGCGCACCAGGCCGTCGAGCTTGAGCGCCAGCTTGAACAGGCGCTCCGAGGTCAATTGGCCGAAACCGATGCCGATCGCGGCATAGTTATATTTTTCCGGCGCCGCCTTGATGAGGTCGACCAGCTCTTTCATGGTTTTGGCCGGCACCGACGGATTGACCGCCACCACCTGCGGCGAGGTGGCGATGATGGTGACGGGCGAGAAATTCTTCACCGGATCGTACGGCAGGTTGGTATTCGTCACCGACGCGACGGCAAAGTCGTTGGTCGAGACCAGGAGCGTGTAACCGTCCGGCGCCGCATGCGCGACCTGACCGGCGCCGACAGCGCCGCTGGCGCCCGCCACGTTTTCCACGAAGAACGACTGTCCAAGCCGCTCGCCGAGTTTTTGCGCCACCAGCCGCGCGATCAGGTCGGTCGGGCCGCCCGGGGGATAAGGAACGACGATGCGCACTTGTCGCGTCGGGTAGGCTGATTGCTGGCCGTAGGAAACACCCGACGCCAGCAGCATCGCCGCCAAAATGCTCAACAACAGTCCGCGTCTCATGGTGTACTCCTCCCGGCTTGCCTTTTGTGCACAGGCATTCGTCTCCACTCTAGCTTTCGGATTCGTCCGCGGAAAGCGCACCGTCAAGGCAGGGTGGCATTTTCGCCGCGTGCTGCTAAAAAGCCTGCAAATCCCGGGATATCGAAACTTGAAACTGGACCGCAAATTCTCCGTCGCCCCGATGATGGAATGGACCGACCGGCATTGCCGGTTCTTCCATCGCCTGCTGACGCGCCGCGCGCTGCTCTATACCGAGATGCTGACCACCGGCGCGGTGCTGCACGGCGATCGGGCCCGGCTTTTGCGTTTCGATGCGGCCGAGCATCCTCTCGCGCTGCAGCTTGGCGGTTCTGAGCCGCAGGCGCTGGCGGCTTGCGCGCAGATCGGTGCCGAACTGGGTTTCGACGAGATCAATCTCAATGCCGGCTGTCCGTCCGACCGCGTACAGGACGGCCGCTTCGGCGCCTGCCTGATGGCGGAGCCGGCGCTGGTCGGCGATTGCGTCGCGGCGATGAAAGCGGCGGTGTCGATTCCCGTCACGGTAAAGTGCCGCATCGGCATCGATGAGCAGGATCCGGAAGCGGCGCTGGAAACTTTTGCGCAAAATATCGAGCAAGCGCGCGCCGACGCATTGATCGTGCATGCGCGCAAGGCCTGGCTGAAAGGCCTGTCGCCAAAAGAGAACCGCGAAGTGCCGCCGCTCGATCACGCGCGCGTCTATCGGCTCAAGGCCGCGCATCCAAAACTCACCGTCGTGCTCAATGGTGGCGTTGCCGGCGTCGATCAGGCGCTGGCGCATTTGCGACACGTCGACGGCGTCATGATGGGCCGTGCCGCCTATCAGGAACCGTGGCGGCTGATCGCGGTCGATCCGCTGGTGTTCGGTGAAGAAGCGCGCTTTGCATCGCCGAAACAGGCCGCGGCCGCGCTCGCCCCTTATGTCGAACGTGAAATCGCGGGCGGCACGCGGCTGCACGCCATCACGCGACATCTGCACGGCTTGTTCCATGCGGTTCCCGGCGCGCGCGCTTACCGCCGGCATCTCGCCGGCGCTGCGGCTTCGCCGCAAGCCGGCGCCGAATTCCTCGCCGCGGCGCTCGCGCTTGTTGCGGACGAGGTCCTGGACAGGGACCGGGAATTGGCGCACATCGCCGCGTAGTTCCGTCATTCCCGGGCGCCGCGAAGCGGCGAGCCGGGAATCCATAATCCCGGTCTATTCGAAAAACTCTCCAGAGCTTATTTTGCAATGTTTGTGAATATGGATTCCGGGTTCCGCGCTGCGCGCGGCCCCGGAATGACAAGCAGATGATTCTCGGCGTTCCTTTGAGCGAGCTGCTCTGGCTCGCGCTGGCCATCGTCGTCGGCGGCGTTATTACCGGATTGCTCGCCGGCCTGTTCGGCATCGGCGGCGGCGCGGTCATCGTGCCGGTGCTCTACGAGGTGTTTCGCATCCTCGACGTGCCCGACGCGGTGCGCATGCAGCTTTGTGTCGGCACCTCGCTGGCCATCATCGTGCCGACCACGATCCAGTCCTATCTCACCCATCGCGCCAAGGGGCTGGTCGTTCCGGGCGTGTTGCGGTTGTGGGCGCTGCCGGCGGTGATCGGCGTCGTGTGCGGCGCGGCGATCGCGTTCTTCGCGCCGGCCGCCGTGTTCAAGATCGCCTTCGTGGTGATCGCAACTTTCATCGCGACGAAATTTATGTTTGCCGGCGACCGCTGGAATCTCGGCACCGATCTGCCCGGTCCCGCGCCGATGCGGCTCTTCGGCTTCATCATTGGGCTCACCAGTTCGCTGATGGGGGTGAGTGGCGGCTCGCTCTCCAACATCGCGTTGACGCTTTACGGCAAGTCCATTCACCAGGCGGTGGCGACGTCGGCCGGGCTCGGCGTTCCGATTACCATCGTCGGCACGCTCGGCTATGTTCTGGCCGGCCTGCACGACCGCGCGCTATTGCCGCCGTTGTCGCTCGGCTTTGTGTCGCTGATCGGTGTCGTGATCATGGCGCCGGTGTCGAGTTTTGCCGCGCCTTACGGCGCACGGCTAGCGCATCGCCTGTCGCGGCGCACGCTCGAAATCGCGTTCAGCATTTTTCTTTTGCTGATCTCAGCGCGCTTTCTGGTCAGCTTGTTTTATGCATGATCCCGAAAAGTGGGAACCGGTTTTCGGATAAGATCATGCTCAAACAAAAACCCTAGACTATGATCCGATTCAATTGAATCGGATCATAGTCTAGGGATAGCCTTTCAGCACCAGGCGGTCGCCGCTCACCTGCCAGCTTTGCAGCCGGTTGAGGAAGCTCATGCCAAGAAGGCTCATCTTGAGCTGGCCGGGCTGCGCCACCAACGCTTCCACCGAGCGCTCGACCAAGCCGCCGATGGCGATGCGATCAAGCGTGACCGGAGCGGCGCGCGCGCGGCCGTTGGCGGTGTCGATATTGACCGTGTAGTTGAGCACCTCGAGCGGCAGGCCGGCCGCCTTGGCGTCCTCGCGGGTGAGCACCACCGAGCTGGCGCCGGTATCGAGCACCATGGCGACGCGGGCGCCGTTGATTTGTGCGGTGATGGAAAAATCGCCGCCATTGCCGCGGCCGATCTCGACGCTGCGGCCATGGGACACCACGTGGCCGGGCACCAGCACGACGAGCACGCGGTCGGCGACGTCGTGCAGTTCGAAGCGATACGAATAGGCCACCACCAGGACGAGCCCAACCACGACCCATAACAGCGCCGCGGTGATCGCTTGCGAAAAACGCTCGCGGAACATTGTCAGTACCGCGCCGCCGAGGAACACCAGGATCAGAATTTTGTACGCCAGCGAGCCGAAATCCCCGGTCGACAGCGGTCCGACCGTGCCTTCGCCATTGTGCGCCAGGATGATGAGAATGGCGATCAAGAGGCCGATCAGAAGCAGCAGCAGGAAGCGATGGCGCACGGCGACTGACCTTCTACGGCGTGGCAGAAGCGGTTTTGTGCGCGCCGGTTCCGGGGCCGGACAGCGCCGCGAGGCGCGACGGCAATTGCGCCATGATCCGCGCGCGTTCGGCCGGAGCGAAATCGGTCCAGCAACCGATCTCGTCGAGCGAGCGGCCGCAACCGATGCAGAGGCCTAGGCTCTGATGCACCACACAGACCCTATTGCACGGAGTTTCGATACTGGTTTCGGCGCTGGCCATGCATAGTCTCGGCAGGATTCGCGCGGCACCATAAACAGCAAATTGCTCGAGGCAAAGCGCTACCCGCCGGAGGCGAACAGCGCCCTTCTGGCGCGGCTGGTGCCGTCTTCGGCGGCCGACGACATCTCCGCCTGGGGCTGGATCGGCGGCGCGCCTTCGGAGATCGGCGCCAGCGCCGACATCACGCGTTCGGGCGGGAAGGTGACGATCACTTCGGTGCCGATGCGCAGTTTTGATTTGAGCGAGAACGTGCCGCCGTGCAGGTCGATCAGGTTCTTTGCGATCGGCAGCCCAAGGCCGGCGCCCTGTTCGGCGGATTTGATCGAGTTCGAGCCCTGGCCGAACGACGCCAGCACGATCGGAATTTCTTCCTCGGGGATGCCGGGGCCGGTGTCCTTGACGCTCATGTATTGGCCGCCCGAGGCGGTCCAGCCCACTTTGAGCCAGATCTCGCCGCCCTGCGGCGTGAACTTGATGGCGTTGGACA
>JBAUYI010000484.1:0-24521 GCA_049584715.1 Xanthobacteraceae bacterium | reverse complement strand
CATGCCGACCGGCCGCTTGTCGTGGGCGGCGAGCAGCATGACCCGGCCGAAACTGGTGTTGCGGCCGATGCGCACCACGCGGGCGTCGGCGACGATGTCGTAATTCACCGGGCGCAGGAAATGCGTGGTCTGGTCGATCGTGCTCATCGGCCGGTAGCCGTTCCACGCCGCCGAGCAGGCAATCACCATCGCGGTATCGGCCAGCGCCATCAGCGCCTGGCTGCAAATCGCGGCACCGTCGCTGCATATCTTCTTGGAGAACGGCAGCCGCACCACGGCGCCGGGTTGCCAATCGGACGCCGCGCCGGGCGGGCGGACCGGCTCGACGCTTTCGACGAGCAGCGCCAGATCCTGCACCCACGCCGGAAATATCTTGATCATCAGGCGCCCCGCCGCCTGCAAACCGAACGCCGGTTCCGGGGTCAAAAGCCGATGTACTTCGCCCATGTCAGTTCCCCCTCAAGCCCCGGCCATCGTCCGCGATGGCGGAAGCCGCCTGCCGGACCGGCAAGCCCCCGCTCGCCGGCAAACGCCTTTACGCACCACCTCGCAGCCGCCGGTTTTTTCGGCGGAGGCGGGGAGACTGATGACGAAGACTGATACGGAAACTGGCTACAAAGCGGAGCTCAGTGAGAGCCGGGTCGCGGCCAAACACGCCCCCGCCGGTACTCACGAATCAACGAACGCATTCTGGTAACACAGCGTCGCAAGATTCGCCGTGTCCGTCTTGCCACGCCGCTCGGCAATCGACCCGCGCGGGGCTTGCGGTCTTGACCGGCAGGCGGCGCCGCGGCACGCTGAAGGGGCTTTGCGGGAGTTCGGGAAGATGGTCAGTTTCGGCCGGCTAGCGGCTGTCGCGCTTGGCTTGGCGCTGTGCGTCACCAGCGTCTCGCAACCGCGCGCTGCAAGCTGGCTGGAAGAGAATTTCTGGCTGAGCGGGCCGCGCTATGACCGCGACGTGCCGGCCTGCGATTATCCGGGCGCGCTCGACCGCATCATCGCCAATTTCCACACCAAGGAATACCGCTTCTGGAACTCGCAGTTGCGCATCGTCGGCGTCGAGAACATCCATGAGACCGCCTGGCTGCCGTGGGCGGCGCAGTCGATCCCGCGGCGCTTCTGCAGCGGTACCGCAGTGATCAACGACGGCGCGCGCCATGCGCTCTATTACTCGATTGCCGAAGACACCGATTTGATCGGCCAGGGTTGGGGCGTGAACTTCTGCGTCGATGGGCTGGACCGCAATGACGCCTATAGTCCGAACTGCCGCGCGGCAAAGCCTTAGAGCATGATCCGGAAAATGCCTGTCCTCGGACTTGATCCGGGGGTGGGAACCGGTTTTCCGAAAAGATCATGCTCAATCAAAATGCTATCTAGCTCAGTTCCTGCAACACCCGTTCGCGCAAATGAACGCGGTCGCTGACGCCGCGCTGGGCGAATTCGATCACCTTCCTGGCGACGGCGTCGGTCTCGGGGCGATCGCCGTCCGGCAAGCCGAGCGCGCGGCAGACGTCGGCATAAGCGCCGGTCATAACGCTGATCGCTTCCGGCTCGAACGGCTTGTTGCGAAACAGGCAGTAGATGGCCATGGCGCTATGCCCTCATCATCCCTGACCGGCCGGACGGCGCCGGTGCGACAGTCGTCGACGGTCCGGCCGCAATGGCGACCATGGCAGCAATCTTGGTAGCCGCGTACCGCAATTCAAGCGCATAGTCTCAAGTAGGTGCAGAACTTGTTATCGTCGATACGGGGTTCCTCCATACTTTGTTCTTGCTCCGTTCGGGTCGCTTGCTATGGTTTGTCCCCCACGATGGCGAGGTTTTTCATGATCAGGTTTGTTGCCGGCTTGGCCTTTGCCGTGAGCGTGTTGGCCGCCGCTTGCGCTTCGGCGCAAGACGCGCGGCAGGACGAGCCGGGACAATTCGACTTCTATGTGCTGTCGCTGTCGTGGTCGCCGTCGTTCTGTGCCTCAGCCCATGACAGCGGCCGCTCCGGCGGCGCGCAATGCGGGGCGCGGCCCTATTCGTTCGTCGTGCACGGGCTGTGGCCGCAATACGAAAAGGGCTTCCCGGAAAATTGCATGCAGCCGTCGCCGCGGCTCTATCACGGCATCATGGAATCCATGCTCGATCTGATGCCGGCGCCGCGCCTGATCTACAACGAGTGGGACAAGCACGGCACCTGCTCGGGGCTCTCGGCGCGCGCTTATTTCGAGACCATCCGCAAGGCGCGCGCCGCGGTGAAAATTCCGCCCGACTATGTTGATTTGCAGCAACCGCTCGACGTCGCGCCGGACGCGGTGCGCGACGCCTTCGTCAAGGCGAATTCCGGCCTGACGCCGGCCGGCATCGCGGTAGACTGCGACAAACGCCGCTTGACCGACATCCGCATCTGCTTGTCGAAAGATCTGCAATTCCGCGATTGCCCGGAGGTGGTCAAGCGCGCCTGCCGGCGCGATCAAATCGTGATGCCGCCGGTGCGCGGCGGCTGAGCGTCATCCCGAAAAGCCTGCCCTCGGACTTGATCCGAGGGTGGTTGCCGGTTTTCGGAAAAGATCATGCCCCAACTCAATATCCCGTGAACTATCAGCACGCCTTCCATGCCGGCAATTTCGCCGACGTGCACAAGCACGTCGTGCTGGCGCGCATCCTGGCTTATCTGCAAGGCAAGCCGGCGGCATTCCGGGTGATCGACACTCATGCCGGCGCCGGCCGTTACGATCTTCGCAGCGTGCAAGCGAGCCGCGGCGGCGAGTGGCAGGGCGGTATCGGCAGGCTTTTGGATCGGCCGTTGCCGGACGAGCTCAAAACGCTGCTCGCGCCTTATCTCGACGTTGTCCAAAACCTCAATCCCGGCGGCATGCTGCGAACTTATCCGGGCTCGCCTTTGCTCGCGCTTGCCCTCATCCGGCCGCAGGACCGGCTCATCGCCTGTGAGCTCGAGCCGCGCGCCGCGGCGGCGCTCAAAGCCGTGCTGCACGACCGCCGCGCCAAAGTGCTGGCGCTCGACGGCTGGACCGCGCTCGGCGCCTCTGTGCCGCCGAAGGAGCGCCGCGGTGTCGTCCTGGTCGATCCGCCGTTCGAGGAGGCGGCCGATTTCACGCGGCTCGCCAGCGCCGTGGCGGCGGCGCACCGCAAATGGCCGACCGGCATCTATATGCTGTGGTATCCGATCAAAGAGCGCGACGCGCCCGACGCCTTGGCGCGGCGGCTGCGCAAGCTGGCAATACCGGGCGTGTTGCGCTGCGAGATAACGATGGGCCTGCCGCGCGCCGATGCCGGCCTGGTCGGGTCCGGCCTGATCGTGATCAATCCGCCGTTCAAGCTCGATGCCGACCTGAAAGTCCTGTTGCCGGCGCTGGCGCAAGCGTTCGCCGCGGGGGCCGCCTGCCGGATCGACTGGCTGGCCGCCGTCAAGTAGCCGTCCCAAATAGCCGTCCCAAATAGCCGCGCCAGGTAGCTGCCCACTTTTCCACAATCAAGAATTGGTCTAGTTTTGTGGCGCTGGGCTTAGACGTTCCGCCTCCTGTGGGGGGCCGGCGGAGTGATTGAGGCCGTCCGCGGCTTGAGTTCTCTTTGCTCGTGTGGATGTCCAGCCTAGCCGTCGTGCCGTGGGGGCCGACGGCGAAGCATCCACGGGGAGGAGTTGCTCGATGGCAATGGGTGGTACGGTCAAGTTCTTCAACGGCGAACGCGGCTACGGTTTCATCAAGCCCGACGACGGCGGCCGCGACGTGTTCGTGCACATCACCGCTGTTGAACGGGCGGGGCTGAAATCGCTGGTCGAGGGCCAGCGCATCAGCTTCGATGTCGAGCCCGACAAGAAGGGCAAGGGTCCGAAAGCGGTCAATCTCGTCGTCACCGGATGAGGTGACGTTGCCGCGTCGTGTGGGAGCGCGACGCGTCGCGAAATACCGTGCGGCCGCCCGGCCGAACGCTGAACTGTTGCATTGCGCCTGGCAATGCACTCCTGCAAAAATGTACTTCCGAGAAAGTACTTTCGCAAAAATGCGCTCCCGCAAACACAATCAGTAACGTCAAAGGTGTTGCCATGATGATTCTACGCTCTTCGCCGGCATCGCCGTTCGGCCGCAAGGTCCGGATCGCGATTTCGCTGCTCGGCCTCGACAACGACGTGACAATCCAAGCCGCCGACACCAGCGACGTCACCGACAGTGTCCGCAAACAAAATCCGCTCGGCAAGATTCCAGTCGTGATCGCCGAGGACGGCACCGCGTACTACGATTCCCGCGTCATCCTCGATTATCTCGACGACCGCGCCGGCGGCGGCAAGATCGTGCCGCGCGATGCCAAGGCGCGGCTACAGGCGCTGCGTCTACAGGCGCTGTGCGACGGCATCCTCGATGCCTCGATCCTAACCATCTACGAGACACGCTGGCGCAAGGCGGAAACCCGCGAGCCGAAATGGCTCGAGCATCAGGCCGGCAAGGTATCGCGCGCGCTCGCGGCGCTCGAAGCCGCGCCGCCGCCGCTCGATGCGACACCGCAAGTCCTGCCTAATGTCGGGCAGATCACGCTCGCTTGCACGCTCGGCTATCGCGATTTTCGCTTCAACGGCACGTGGCGCGGCGATCACCCGCGGCTGGTCGCCTGGCTCGATCATTTTTCCGCGCGCGTGCCGGCATTCGCTGCGACCAAGCCGCCCGGCTGATAACCCGGCCGCGCTCGCTCGCTCAATCGTGGCCCTTGCGATGGCCGTTGCCGTTTTTCATTTTACGATGCGCGGCCGGCGCAAAATTGCGCGACCGCGCGGCAGTGTCCGGCTTTGACTCGCCAGGTTTTAACTCGCCATGACGGGCCGGCGAAACGGACGGCTCAGCAGCAGGCGCGATCAGCGTGACACCCTGCCAGGCGCCGCTTTCGACCAGTTCGCGGACCAGCGATTTCAGCGTTTGCGCCACCGCCTCGATGGCGGGATTGCGCAGCCCCATCTCGGAAAAACAAAGCGAAACCGGGCGGACCATCTTGGCATCGACGAAGCGGCGGTAATTGAGCGCCAGTCGCGGATCGCCGCTGTGCAGCGCGGACCAGGTCATGATCCCGTTGCCGACGCCGGCTGCGACCAGCTCGCGCATCGTATTCAACGAATCGCATTCCCCGATCGGCTCGAACGGCAGCCCGTGTTTCTCGAACGCCTCCCGGGCGTCGCGTTGGACGCCGCTGCCGGGACCCGGCAACAGCAGCGGATGTCGTGCCGCGTCCGCAATGCGGACCGGCGAACGATCCTGGTCCGCCGTCACATAGAACATCTCCTCGAGCACCAGCGGTTCGACCGCAAGGCCGCGCTCGGCTTTCCCGGTGAGCAGCACGGACATGTCGAGACGGCCATTGTCCAGCCGCTCACGTAGCACCGCGCTGTTGCCGTCGACGAGATGCAGTAGGATCTGCGGAAAGGTTGTGCGAATACGCACGAACAGTTCGGTTGCCAGGATGGACGCCAGCGCGACCGGAAATCCGATGGACACGCGTCCCGACGGCAAGTCGTGCGCGTTGAGCGCGTCGTGCTTGGCAAATTCGACATGCCGCAGAATCGCCTCGGCATGCCGGTACAACACGCCGCCGGCTTCGGTGAGGATGATGCCCTTCGGGCCGCGCGTGACCAGTTGCCGACCCACTTCGGATTCCAGGCTGGCAAGATGATGGCTGATCGCGGACTGCGCCACGTGCAATTGATCCGCGGCGCGCGACAGGCTGCCGGCCTGGACGATGCCGACGAAGTAGCGAAGCTGGCGCAGGTCCATGGCCGTCCGTTGCTGCTCGCGCTGTAGGCCGCCTCGCGGCGCGCGATTGACGAGTTTGCCCGACTTGCCGAAGCTTACCAACCGGCGCACACTGTACACGTTTTCCGTGTATCGATAAAGCGGATGACCGTAACGTGATCGGAAGTATTCGTCCCGCCGCGCCGACGCCACGGCGATGTGTCATCGCCGGGGGACTAGCGCTGCTGTTGCTCGGCGGCCTGCTGTGTGCCGTGGGGGCGCGTTCCGACACGCCGGACTGGCCGGGAACGAAACCCATTCGCTTCGAAGTGGTCGCAGCGCCCGGCGGCTTGATCGATATCGTGCCGCGGACGCTGTCGAATTCTCTCGCCGCATCCCTTGGCGTGCCGGTCGTGGTGGAGAACCGGCCCGGCGCCGGCGGCAACGTCGCCGCCGCCGTCGTGGCACACGCCGAGCCCGACGGGCACACGCTTTTGGTGACCGGCTCGAACCTGGTCGTCAATCCGGCGCTGTTGCCGAATCCCGGCTTCGACTACGAGCGCGATCTGGCGCCGGTGTCGATGGTGGTGGCGTCGAAATTGCTGCTGGTGGCGTCGCCGTCTTTTCCCGCCAACTCCATCACCGACGTCATCGCTTTGGCAAAGCAAAAGCCGAAATCCGTCAGCATCGCGATTTCATCGATCGGCACGCCCAATCACCTCGCCGCCGAGATGCTGGCGCAGTTCGGCGGCGTCGATCTCAACTTCGTGCCGTACAACGGCATAGGTCAGGCGCTGCCGGACCTGATCGCCGGCCGCGTCGATCTCGCGGTCGCCGCCATATCGGTGCTGTTGCCGCAGGTGCGCAGCGGCGCGCTCAAGGCGCTGGCCGTGACCTCGTCGCAACGCTACCCGCTGGCGCGCGACATCCCGACCACGGCGGAAGCCGGCATGGCGGAGCTGCAGATCGACGGCTGGATTTGCGTGATGGTCACCGGCGCCACGCCTGAACCCATCGTCGCGCGCCTCGATACGGAAATCGCCAAAGCTTTGGCCGTGCCGGAGGTCCGCGATGCCTTCGCCAAGCAGGGTGTCGAGATCGCGCACATGAGCCCGAATCAGCTCGGCGCATTTCTGCAAGCGCAAGCCGAGCGTTTCCGCGGCCTCCTCAAGCACTCCCGCGTCAGCCGCGCGTCGCCGTAGGTCACACCATGGTCCGCGGCCGGCGCAAAGGTCCCTTGCATCCGGCGGTCTTGCATCGCATCGCGCGTGGTGGCGTCGTCTTGCGATCCACCATCTGATTTCAAGAGGGGGCCATATCGCAGCGCGTCTTTACAACGGCCCGGCGTCGGCCGACTTTGATCGCGCGCTCGCGCTTGCATCCGTTTCGGCAAAGTCGCGATGGGAGCGGCCCACTATGACCGATGCCAAGCTTGTCATGCTGTCGTCTTTTCGTCCGGCGCGCGCCGGCGCCAAAGAGGCGCCGTCTGCGGCGGAAGGCCTGAAGCTGGTGAAGGCATTTCTGCAAATCGACGATTCCAAGCGGCGCGCGGAAATCCTCAGGCTGGTGGAAGAGGCATCCGCAGCGAAGAGCGGATAAAGGCAAGGCGGGGTCGGCCGGCCTCAGCGCTTCGCGCCGTCGCTCCTCGTTCCGGCAGTCAGCCGCTGACAAGCTTTGAGGATATCGCTTTCATCGTACGGTTTCGGCACGAAGGTGCTGCCGCCAACACATCGCCCGGCATCGAGCGCTCTCCCGGATGTATAAACCACCGGCACGCCCGGCCGAAGGTTGCGGAAACATTCGGCGACGTCCCAGCCGCTGACATAGCCGCCAAGGTTGACGTCGGTGAAGACAACGTCGATGGACGTATCCGAATGGCATAGCGCGATGGCCTCTTCGCCGGTCACGGCCGCGACGACGGCGTAACCCGCTTCCTGCAGACAACTGACAATATTAGCTCTCACGAAGAATTCATCCTCGATCACGAGAACCACGGGGGGATGGGCACCGTTTTTCGCTGATCCTGACAAGAGCGCGCCCTCAAAGGCCAGGCGACGAGCACCTGGCGCGACAGATAATTCGGTTCTCTGGGTCGTTGCGACGCTCCGGATTTTCTACCTGCGAAAGCGCCTAATAGGATTCAACCGCGACGCGACGGTACGGTTCCGTACCTTGATCCCTTTATCTCATTGCGAGATTTCAGGTACCGGCCCCTTAACATCTTCGATCTTGTGTACAAGGACGATTGCGGTGTGGATTTAACATCACTCCCGCGCGGGCCGATCGATCTCCGCGACCACGTGATCGCGGCTAGGACGAGGCCGCCGACTGAGGCAGCCTGCTTCACCTTGGATCATTTCGTCGGCTTGATTGGCTGCAGGATTGCATCTGCAAGTTTTAGCCATTCGGCCGCCATCTCACGGTTGACGCAGCGCGAATCCTGATCTTTCGTCGCCGCCACCATATTCAAACAATGCGCGGCGTACCGCGCGTACTCTTTGTGCTTGTCATTCTTGGGAATTGGCATGATCCGCTCCGGGGTGACTCCTCAGTGCGGCAAATTTGTCGCGACCGGCAGGATGAGTCTGTTCAAAATTGCTCACTTCCTGAGGCGGCCTACAGTTCCTTGACGACCCAACCTCCGAGTGTCCGCATTTCGGGCAATCGAAATGGCGATTGTCAAATCCTCGCTCGTCCGGATTGACCTTGGACGAAGCGGAGCCGAGTGTCATTGGACTAGCGATGCATCTGTTCGGCTTGCTCTGCCAACTCTTGCCACTGTCGGGCGAGTTCCTGGAACTGCACCCGCACTTCAGGGTCGCGAGTCGATGCGGCGCGGCGGTCGCATTCCGCCGCCTTGGCTCGGTCCTCATCTGCCTTGGATGTCACGGCCCACACCCGAATGTCAGATACCATAAATGCTGCACCGGGAGGTTCGTTTCAAAAGGAACCACTGATGTTAATGACTCATCAAAACGGGCCAATGCCAGATTTCAATGGCTATTGGCGATCGAAGTACCTATCTAAGGGCTACCGCTTGCAGCGACCTTCGGGCGCGAACGGTTGAGAGACCCTGATGTGCTCTTGCCCTTTTGGGAGCAAGAGCCATGCCTCCGACCTCTTCGTCACGTCATTCTTCGCGTCATGATGCGTCGCGACCGCGCAATCGGCTGCTGGCCGCACTGTCGCCCGCGGATCTGGCATTGGTGCAACCGCACTTGAACAGCCTTGCGGTCGCGGTCAGACACGAGATCGAGCGGCCGAACCGGCGGATCGATGCCGTCTATTTCATGGACGCCGGCATCGCCTCCGTCGTCGCCGTCCAGCCCGACGAAACCCAGGTCGAAGTCGGGTTGATCGGGTCAGAGGGAATGACCGGAACGGCGGTAGTGTTGGGCGGCGACCAGTCACCGCATTCCACATACATCCAGGTTGCCGGCGAGGCGCAGTGGATCAAGGCCGATCAATTGCGCAAGGCGATGCGGGCAAGCGATTCGTTACACGCCCTGCTGATGAAATACGTTCAGACCTTCATGGTGCAGACGACCCATACGGCCATCGCCAATGCACGCGCCCATATCGACCGGCGTCTGGCGCGGTGGATTTTGATGGCGCAAGACCGTACCGGCGACAAGGCACTGCCGCTCACCCACGAATTCTTGGCGCTGATGCTGGGCGTGCGCCGGCCCGGCGTCACCGAGGCGCTGCAAAGCCTCAAGCGGCAGAAGCTGATCGACACCGGCCGCAATCAAATCACGGTGCTGAGCCGCAGCGGCGTCGAGAAGATGGCGGGCGCATCCTACGGGGTGCCCGAAAAGGAATATCGGCGGCTTATTGGCTGAAAAGCGTTTCCGCTTGTCACGGTGTTGGCCTACGCTGCGCCGCAAACCTTGCAGCGCTCCTTCATGTCAAAAGACGCGCTTGCCGTTGGACCTGCGTCCGGGTGTGAAAATAAGCGTGTTCTGTCCGATTTCGTACTGATTTCAAGATTGACGGAACCTGGAAGCGTTCTAACTTTGTCCTTTGGCGGTGAGTTTAAGGGTCGCTGCCGTGACAGATGTAACCGGCGCAATCCGATTGGACGCGGAATCACTTGAACGATCAGACTTCCTTCGGAAGGCGGGGGAGGGCTTGTTCCGCGGCGACGCCTATTTTCAGCAGGTGCTGGACCTCCTGCCTGCCGCCGTCTACGTCACCGACGCCTCCGGCCTCATTACCTATTACAACGAAGCCGCCGCCGGGCTGTGGGGATGTCGTCCCCAACTGGGCGTGAGCGAATGGTGCGGCTTCTGGAAGCTCTACTGGCCGGACGGCACGCCGCTGCCGCATGATGAGTGCCCGATGGCGCTGGCAGTTCGGCAGAACCGTCCCATCAGAGGCATGGAAGCGTTGGCGGAGCGTCCCGACGGCACTCGCGTGCCGGTGATTCCCTACCCGACGCCGCTTTACGACGCAGCGGGCGAACTCATTGGCGCGGTCAACATGGTGGTCGACATCACCGACCGCAAACGCGCCGAGCAATCGGCGCAGCGGTTGGCTGCGGTGGTCGAGTTCTCCGACGATGCGATCCTTACCAAGGATCTCGATGGCATCATCACCAGCTGGAACCGCGGCGCGGAACGGCTCTTCGGCTACACGGCCGAGGAGGCGGTCGGCAGACCAATCACCACCATCCTCATTCCCCACGACCGGCTTGACGAGGAACGCGAGATTCTCGGCCGGATTCGGCGCGGCGAACGCGTCGATCATTATGAAACCGTCCGCCGGTGCAAGGATGGAAGTCTGCTGGATATTTCGCTGAGCGTGTCGCCGCTCAAGGACGCGGCAGGCAAAATCATCGGCGCGTCGAAGATCGCCAGAGACATCACCGAACGCCGACGCGCCCAAGAGCGGCAGAAGCTGCTCATCAATGAAATCCAGCATCGCATCAAGAATACGCTGGCGACCGTCCAGGCCATTGCCACGCAGACTTTACGCAGCTCGCCCGATGACCGCGAAGCCTTCGTTGCCCGGCTGCATGCACTTGCAGGGGCGCATGACCTGTTGCGGGACGACAATTGGCATCAGGCGGCACTGGTCGAGCTGGTCGGCAAGGCGTTGAATGCCTTTCAAGACAAGCACCGCGAACGCTTTTTTATCGATGGACCTGACGGAATCTTTATCGACGCGCATAAGTCGTCGCTGTTGGTCATGGCATTGCACGAGCTGGCAACGAACGCCACGAAGTATGGCGCATTGTCGAATGCAAACGGCCAAGTGCGCGTGGCGTGGGAGAAACTGGGAGAAGAGCCGGCAAAACGATTGCGGTTATGCTGGACAGAGAGCGGCGGGCCGCCCGTCAGCCCTCCGACACAAAAAGGCTTCGGCTCGCTTCTCATCGAGCGCGCTCTGCAAAATCACTTGGGGCAGGCGCGGTTGGATTTCGCGCCGCGGGGTCTCGTCTGTTCGATCGAAATTTCTCTTTAAAGTATGAGCTGCGTTGCCTCTTTGGCGCGGCCGCCCGGCCGTCCGTCAGCAGCAATTCGGCGGGATGATGTTGACGGAGCCCGTGGGTATCGTGCCGCCCATGGTGCCGGCAGCGGCCTCGAGCGCTTCGTCGGGCAGCTCGGGGGTGAGGATTTGCGTGTCGGCCTGGTCGAGATCGCGGGTGTCGTCATTCATGGCAACGATCCTCTTTTTGCGGGTAGCCCATTGTAAAGGCTGCCGGCACGTTTTTCAAAACCGTCATGCTGGACCGAGACGACACCTGACTTTGACGACAAGGGCCGCCGTGAGGCGGCCCCGTCCTACTCGCAGCCTCGTCGTTGCCGCTAGAGCGAAATCGCTTCAGATTGAAGCGATTTGCGCTCCAGCATTTTAGTGGAGCATGATCTTTTCGGAAAACCGGCCTCCACTTTTCCGGATCATGCTCTAATGGAAGCGATCGGGGAACGGCGGGATCAGCGCCGGCATTTTCGACACCGTGTAGCCTTTGACCTGCAGCGTATAGGCCGAATCGATCGCCGGATTGGCGCCGGCATAGGGCAGATACAGGGTCAGATTCGAGACATACAGAGTTCTCTTGTCCAGGCTAAAGGCGAGGCTCGCCGGGAACAGCAGGCCTTGCGCGATGCCGTTCTGGTCGATGCCGCGGAAATCGCCGCGCTTGGCGATCACCTTGCCGGTCTTGTCGATGACGTCGATCTCGTCCTGCTGATTGGCGCAGATCCAGATATTGCCCTTGTCGTCGACCGCGATGCCGTCCGGCGCATTGATGCCGGTGATCAGGATCGATGGCGTGCCCGCGGTGCCGTCGTGGTTCACCGGAATCTGGACGATCTGGTGAAACGCGGTGTTGGCCACGTAGAGGATCGAGTGGTCGTTGTTGAACTCGACGCCGTTGGCGCCGAACGGCGGCGTCAGTCCGGTTCCCGGCTTAAGCAGGGGATCGCTGGACCATGCCGTTGCCGGCCCCGAATGCGGCACCTTCCAAATGACGCCATTGAATGAATCCGACACATAGGCGTTGCCGGCCGAGTCGAACGTGAGCGCATTGAGGCCGGAATTGGCGAACGGTCCCGCCTTCACGGTGGACAGTCCGGAGTGCGGATTGACGTCGAGGACGGTGCCGGCGCCGAAGTCGAGAACCAGCAGGTTGCCGAACACCGGATTGAAGGCAAGGCCGAGCGTATGCGGGCTCGATCCCTGGATGTCGACCTTCCGGACGATATTGCCGCTCGGGCTGATGACGATCAGCACGGAGTTGCCGGTGAGAGCGCCGTGGGTGTTGAAGCCGAACGTCGTGACATAGACGTTGCCGTCGGGCCCGACCGTAAGGCCCTCGGCGCTGCTCTGTACGTTTTGTGTGACGTCCGGCAACACCGCCAGCACGTCGACTGGACCACGCTCCCACGCACCGACGGACGTCGCGGTGAGAATTCCGATCGTGGCGCCGAGCGCAGCAATACCGATCTTAAATCGTGACATGCGTAACCCCCCTTTTTGAATGTTGAAGCAACCATATTACCTATGGTTGCGTTACGATAATATCATTGCGTAAAGGTGTGCGGAAGCCGCCGGATAGCTGTTTCCAATCGACCGCCTGTGCAAGGGATGGCAGGCGCGGTGCAATGTCCGTGCGGGTAAACGTGCAGCCTATTTGGCCGGCGGCGTTCCTATTTGCTCAAGCGCGAGGCTGCGCAGTTGAACCGGATCGCGGACGCCGGTTTGCGCGATCTTGAAGACGGCCTTGGCGATGATCTCAGTCAGCGGATCGGACCGGTTCGTCAGTTTCAGGATGCGCAGGCAATCCTCATACGCGGCAACGATCGGCGCAATGTCCTCGGGCAGGAATGCTGAATGCTGCAACAGGCGGTAAATCGCCATGGGAAGCGCTCCAATCGCCGTATCGAATATGGGCGGGAGCGATAGCCTTCCCCGTTGCTGCCAATCGGCCAGCAATGACCGATGATTATGCTTTTGGCCGATGAACGCAAGCTGAACTGGAACTCTCCGGAATTACGTCAAAAGACATGTATCGATGAATCGATTATGCTGCCATTCCTGGCAACGCTGAAAATCGTCTCTTGGCGGTCCATACCAACGGCGCAATAACATCGATCATGCCCGAATCTGCCGCGCCGGAGAGCGTGCCGAACAGAAATCCCAAGGATACTCAGGCGCGGGCCACCACCGTTCGTTTGTTGCAGGTCTTGGCCGCCGCAGCGTTATTGCTGCCGGTGTTGTTTTTCGCGTTCGCCAGCGCCTTGAGCTATCGCTCGACATACGCATTGGCCGACGAAAGGATCGAACGCTCGCTCGACGTGCTGCAGGAGCAGGCGCTCAAAGTGTTCCAATCGATGAATCTGGCGCTCGACACTATCGGGAATATGGTGGAGGGCCGTTCGGAAGCCGACATCCGGGCCAACGAGCAACAGTTGCACATGCGGCTGCGCCAGATCCAAAGCGCGCTGCCGGAAGTGCAATCGATCTGGATTTTCGGCCCGGCCGGCCACCCGCAAGTGATCACCCGCGACTATCCGGCGCCCTATGCCGAGGATTTCGGCGCGCTCGACTACTTCACCATGCCCCGCGACGGTCCCGCGGGCGTCTATATCGGCGGCATCCATCAATCGGTCTCCGGCGGGCAGCCTTATTTCACCTTCAACCAGGCGCGCCACGACGCCCAAGGCAAATTTGTCGGCGTCATCGAGATGTCACTCTTGCCGAGCAACTTCAGCCAGTTTTATTCGCATCTTTTGAGCGGCGAGGGCCTGCAATTCGCGCTGGTGCGCGACGACGGCGTCATGCTGGCGCGCTATCCGCCGATTTCGCGGGAGGTGCGGCTCGACGAGCACTCCGGCTTTCATCGCAGCATCGCCGCCGATCCGGCGGGCGGCTTTTACACCTCGGTCGGCGGCAACGACAACGTCGAACGCCGCGTCGGTACGCGGCGATTGCCAGGCTTTCCCGTTTACGTGATCGCCGGCATCGATACCGCCCAGATCCGCAAAGAGTGGATGGGCGGCATGGCCGTGCATCTGATATTCGGCATTCCGGCGACGCTGTTTCTGTTCCTGACATTGCTCGCGGTGTTGCGGCGGACACGGCGTCTTTACGCCGAACAGGACCAGCGGCTCGCGGCGGAGGAAACGCTGCGGCAATCGCAAAAGCTCGATGCCATCGGCCACCTGACCGGCGGCGTCGCCCATGATTTCAACAACCTGCTCACCATCATCATCGGCAATCTGGAGACGGCACAGCGCCTGCTTGAATCCTGGACCGATGCGGCGCACTTGAAACTCGCCCAGCGCATCGGCAATGCGATGCACGGCGCCGAGCGCGCCGCGACCTTGACCAAACGGCTGTTGGCGTTCGCCCGGCAGCAGCCGCTCAATCCGGCCGCCATCGACGTCAACCGGCTGCTCAACGGGCTTGCCGATTTTCTCCGCCGTGCGCTCGGCGAGGACGTGGCGCTCGAAATCGTCGGCACCGGCGGTGTCTGGCCGGTCGAAGTCGATCCCGCCGAGCTCGAAGCCGCGGTCCTCAATCTCGCCGTCAATGCCCGCGATGCGATGCCCGACGGCGGCAAATTGACCATCGAAACCGCCAACGCCTATCTCGACGACGGCTATTGCCGGCAATATCCCGACCTGCGCCCCGGGCAATACGTGCAGATCTGCGTCACCGACACCGGCGCCGGAATGGCCAAGGCGATCAGCGAACGCGCCTTCGAGCCATTCTTCACCACCAAACAAGCCGGGCAGGGCACCGGGCTCGGGCTCAGCCAAGTCTACGGCTTCGTCAAGCAGTCCGGCGGCCACGTCAAGATCTACAGCGAGGTCGGCGAGGGCACCGCGATCAAAATGTATCTGCCGCGCTTTGCCGGACAGGCTTCGCCTTTGGCCGAAACCAAGAGCGCGCCGCGCCGCGGCCGCGCGGGCGAGTGTATTCTCGTCGTCGAAGACGATGCCGAGGTGCGCGCCTATGTGGTCGAGACGCTGCGCGGGCTCGGCTATGACGTGCTCGAGGCGGCCGGGGCTGAGCAGGCGCTGGCGCTCATCGACCGGCACCACAGCATCAGTCTGCTTCTGACCGACGTCGTCATGCCGGGGCAGAACGGGCGCAAGCTCGCCGAAGCGGCGCGGGCGCGCCAGGCGTCCTTGAAGGTTTTGTACATGACCGGCTATTCGCGCAACGCCATCGTGCATCAGGGCCGCCTCGATCCCGGCGTCGAGCTCCTGCAAAAGCCGCTGACCAGCGAGCAACTGGCGGCGACGGTGCGCAAGATTCTGGACGCGTAGGACGACGAGGCGGGGAGGCATCTCGACAACGCCGCGAGGCTCTGGACCTTGCGTTTGTCGAAGCGGATAACGACATTCGGACCGCTGCTGCCGACATCGACATGGCTGTCTTTTTGGCGATGATTGTCAACAAACCCTCTGACATCGTGCAAATTCAGTTCCGCTTTGTGGATTTGGGACGATGAGCGACTTCCAGGCAGATATCGACGCCATCGAGACCATCGCGGCGGTGCCGACGATCTTGAATGTCGTGTGCCGCGTCACCGGCATGGGCTTTGCCGCCGTGGCGCGCGTGACCGAGCAGCGCTGGGTTTGCCTCGCGGTCAATGACGAAATCAATTTCGGCCTCAAACCGGGCGGCGAACTGAAGGTCGAAACCACCATCTGCCACGAGGTCCGTGACGCACGTGAAGCGGTGATCATCGATCATGCGGCGCAGGATGCGGTCTATTGCGGCCATCCGACGCCGGCGATGTACGGCTTCCAAAGCTACATTTCGATGCCGATCTTTCTCAAAGACGGCAGCTTCTTCGGCACCCTGTGCGCGATCGATCCAAAGCCCGCCAAGCTGAAAAACGACGGCGTGATCGGGATGTTTCGGCTGTTCGCCGAATTGATCGCCTTTCACCTCGATGCCGGCCGGCGCCTGGCCGCGGCTGAAGCCAATCTCCTCGATGCGCGCACCGCAGCCGAAGTGCGCGACCAGTTCATCGCCGTTCTCGGCCACGACCTGCGCAATCCGCTGGCGTCGATCGGCGCCGGAACGCAACTTCTGCAAAAGACGCCGCTGGATGAAAAGGCGCGCTCGATCGTCGCGTTGATGGATCAAAGCGTGGTTCGCATGGCCGCGCTGATCACCAACATCCTCGACTTCGCCCGCGGCCGTCTCGGCGGCGGACTGACGCTGGAACGCTCCGCCACGCCATTGGAGCCTGTCCTCAAGCAAATCATCGCGGAATTGCAAGCGGTCCATCCCGGCCGGGCCATTGAGGCCGAATTCCACCTGACACGATCCATCGTCGCCGACAGCAACCGCATCGGACAGCTGTTTTCGAATCTGGTCGGCAATGCTCTGACCTATGGCGCCGCCGGCGCACCGGTCCGCGTCAAAGCCACGACAAACGGCCGGTTTGCGCTGGTTGTCTGCAACAAGGGGGCGCCGATATCTCCCGCCACGATGGCGCGGCTGTTTCAGCCATTCGCCCGCGGTGACGTCCGACGCGAGCAGCAGGGCCTCGGTCTCGGCCTCTATATCGCCTCCGAGATTGCACGGGCCCACGGCGGGACAATCGACGCCACGTCATCGGCCGAAGAGACATGTTTCACGTTCTCGATGCCGCTTGCTGGCGCGGCGCCCCACGTAAGCGATCCAGGGTCTTGAGCCGATCGCCGGATGGGCGCCGGCATCGATGCGCTTTCCTCGCGGTACCTTCTCCGTTACCGTATGCAACATTCGCTTGCCGTGGCTTTGGGGGCTGGGCGATGCGTGGTGTTGGCAAGGCATTGGCCGCAGCCGCCGGGCTGCACGTTTTGATTCTGGCGCCGTGTTCCGCCCAATCGCCGGCGGCCGGCGACGTTACCAAAACGCTGGCGCGGCTCAGTATCAACCTGCCGGGGATGGTAACCGCGACCGCGTCGGTGCGCGGGCCGCTCGAACAGCTGGCACGCGAGACGTGCGATCAGGACGCGATTCTGCATCTCGGCGCCGCGCTGGACAGCGCCGGCTACCGGCGTGAGGCGGCGACCGCGCAGGTCAACTTCTCCTCGCAGTGCGGCGGCTATGCGCCGGCGCTGCGCGCCGCCATCAACACGCTGCTGAAACTATCCGACTACACGACGGCCGAAACCGTCGCCGCGGATCTGATCCGGCTCGAGCCGTACAACGAGAACGGCTACTTCCTGCGCGCGCTCGCCCGCGACGGCAACAATTCGCTCAAGGGCGCGATCGACGATTACGTCACGGCGATCGAGCTGTTCGGCAACAAAGACCACATCAGCAGCATCGGCTATTACCGGATGGCGCGCGACTACGAGAGGCTCGGCCGGTTCTGCGACGCCATGTTGCCGCTCGAGCAATGGGTGGCGCTCGACCCGTCGCGGAATGACAGCAGCAGGGTGCAGGCCATACTGTCGGACTACGCCGCCAAAGGCGGCTGCGCCGCGACGACGAGCGGCGACGAGGAACGATTTCCGGCGGCGCGCGCCGGCGGCGTCGTCAAGGTGCCCGTCGTCGTCAACAACGTGCGCGCCACCTTCATCCTGGATACCGGCGCGGCCTTCGTTGCGCTGAAAGACAGTTTTGCCAAGAAGGCCAAGGTCGAGATCGAGCCGGGCTCGGCGGTGCACCTTCATACCGCCAACGGAATTGCCGAGGCCCAGCGCGGCCGCGCCGACACCATCGAACTGCGCTCGCTCAAGGCCAAGAGCGTGCCGGTCGTGGTCGAGGCCGACAGCGCTGCGGCCTATGGCGACGGCATCGACGGTCTCTTGGGCTTGAGTTTCCTGTCCCGCTTCAGCGTGACAATCGACGGGCAGACGGTAAGAATTGCCCCGAACAAACCGCGCTGAGTCACTGCAGGCATGGGATACGGGCCGTTCTTCTTGGACCACATCATCGCGCTCAAGCGGCGCGGGCTGTTGGATGGCTGCCGGCACGTCGTCGAGATCGGCCGCCAGCAGATCAATGATCGGTTGATCGCGTCGCCGCTGCTCGACGAGGCGGTCGCGCTGTTCGGCGGCACCAAGCCCAGTCTGACGCCGGTCGGCGCGCCGCGCATCACGCCGGACTCGCCGCCGGGGGCGCTGTTGTGGTCGGCGTTCGGCATGCAATCCAAATCCGTCGATCTCGACGGCGGCGACATCCGCATCGATCTCAACAAGGGCCGCGTGCCATCGCGCTATCGCGGCGCGTTCGATCTCGCCGTCAATGCCGGGACCACGGAGCATGTCGCCAATCAGGGCAACGCCTTTGCGGCGATTCACGATCTGATGCGTGCCGGGGGCCTCATGGTGCACCAGCTGCCGGTGTGCGGCAGCCTCAGTCACGGCTTCTTCGGCTATCAGCCGAAATTCTTTCACCGCCTGGCCAAGGCCAACGATTACGAGGTCGCGCAGCTGACGCTGCTGCCGCAGGCGGAGATCGATATGCCCGAAGAGTTCCGCGGCGATGGCTTGCCGGAGCGCATCCTGGCCGCAACCCTCCTGGTTGCGATGCGGCGTAAGGATCGGCGCAAATTCGTGATGCCGGCCGACGCTTAGAGCATGATCCCGAAAAGTGGAACCCGGTTTTCGGATAAGATCATGCTCAAACAAAAATTCGCTTATCCCGGATTGGTGCCGAGCGGCACTCGGGCGTATAATGGCGTACGTTTATCAGGCCGCGGCCTAAAAGGCATGCGATGAAGCTTCCCTTTGCCGGCGCAATCGACTGCGATTTGCATCCCGCCGTGCCCGACGTCGCGGCGCTGATGCCGTATCTCGACGATTTCTGGCGCGAGCATTTGAGCGAACGCTATATCGACCACGCGCCGTTCGTGCTCGCAAGCTACGCGACCAACCTGCCGCAATCGACGCGGGCCGATTGGCGGCCGCAACAGGGCGTGCCGGGGGCCGATCTCGCGGCTTTGCGCCGCAATGCGCTCGACGCTTTCGGCACGCGCTTGGCCATCGCCAATGTGCTGCACGGCGCGGTGGCGCTCTACAACGCCGACATGGCGGCAGCTTTGTGCAAGGCGGTGAACAGCTGGACCGCGCGGGAATGGCTCGATCGCGAACCGCGGCTGCGTGCTTCGATCCTGGTGCCAACCCAGGACGTCGAGCTTGCCGTCGCCGAGATCGAGCGCTGCGCGCCCGATCCGCGCTTCGTCCAGGTGCTGCTATTGGTGATGGGCGATCGGCCGCTCGGCCATCGCAGTTTCTGGCCGATCTATCGCGCCGCGGAGAAGCACGGCCTGCCCATCGGTATTCACGCCGGCTCGACCTTCCGCCACGCGCCGACCAGTTCGGGGTGGCCGTCTTATCATCTCGAGGACAGCGTGCTCCAGGCCGCCGCCTTTGAGGACACGCTGGTGAGTTTCTTGGCCGAAGGGGTGTTTGCGAAATTTCCCGGCACCAAACTGGTGCTGATGGAATCCGGCTTCGCCTGGCTGCCGACGCTGTTGTGGCGCACCAACCGCAGCTGGCGCGGCGTGCGCACCGAGGTGCCGTGGATCGACCGGCCGCCGGCCGAGATCGTGCGCGATCACGTGCGTTTTACCTTGCAGCCGCTCGACGTGCCGAACGGCGACGTGCTCAATCGCATCATGGATCACGTGCGTTCCGACGAACTGATCTTGTTCTCGACCGATTATCCGCATTGGCAGTTCGACGGCGACGACGCGTTGCCGGATGGTCTTTCCGATGCAATGCTTCGCAAGATTCTGGTCGACAATCCGCTGTCGACTTATCCACGCTTGCGCGTGGCGGCCGAAGCGGATCAAAAAGTTTTGAAGCGCGAGGAGATGGCGCGATGAACAAGCCGGTGCCCGAACGCGAGACCAAGGCCGCGCAGCGGCTGGGCTTCGTCGATTGCGATATCCATCCGGTGCAGCGCTCGCCCAAGGACCTTTATCCTTATCTCGAGGCGCGTTGGCGCGCGCACAGCGAAACTTTTGGCGGCCATGTCTGCCAGGGCCTGAGCGGGCAACTGTCGTTTCCGCGCATGATGGCCAACGGCATGCGCGCCGACGCCTATCCGTCGAACGGTGGCCCGCCCGGCTGCGATCTCGAACTGATGCAGCGCCAGCATCTCGACCTCAACGGCTGCGACACCGGCATGATGGTGTGCTTGTCGCGCGGCGGCATGGAGGAGCGCAACCTCGACTTCGGCGCGGCGCTGGCGCACGCGGTCAACGACTGGCAGATCCACGATTGGGTCGAGAAGGACCGCCGCCTGAAAGCCGGCATCGTGGTGCCGCAGGACCATCCGGAATTCGCCGTGCGCGAGATCGACGCCCGCGCCGCGGAGAACGAAGCGTTCCGCCAGGTGATCATCTCGCCGCGCGCGAGCGAGCCGCTCGGCCGGCGCAAATATTGGCCGATCTACGAGGCCATCGCGCGCAACAATCTCGTGCTCGGCCTGCATCCGGCCGGCGCGCCGGGCGGCCATCCGTCAAGCGGCACCGGCTGGGGCACCTATTACATGCAGGAGCATTACACGTTCGGCACCAGCATTTCCGGCAATGTCGTCAGCCTGATCACCGAAGGTGTGTTCGAACGCTTCCCGAACCTGAAAGTGGCGCTCATCGAGTCCGGTATCTCCTGGGCACCGTCGCTCGGCTGGCGCATGGACAAGCAATGGGCGCACATGCGCAAAGAAACGCTCCATCTCAAGCGCCCGCCGTCGGAATATTTGCACGAGCATTTCTGGTTCTGCACCCAGCCCATGGAGGAGCCGGAAGAGCCCGCGCATCTACATGACGTGCTCGGCTGGATCGGCTGGGACCGGCTGATGTTCTCCAGCGATTATCCGCACTGGGACTATGACGATCCGCGGCAGGCCTTGAGCTTCAAGATGACGGAAGCGCAACGCGCCGGCATTTTGCGCGACAACGCCAGGGCGCTGTATCGACTGTCGTGACGCGAAGACAATGATCCGTCATCCTGAGGTGCGAGCGAAGCGAGCCTCGAAGGATGCACGGCCAACTGATTTCGAGCTTTGCCCGAAATCAGAATCGTTTAAGTCTCCAGGTCGGCAACAGCCGACCTGGTTGCCGTCGCCCTTCGAGGGCCGCTTTGCGGCCACCTCAGGGTGACGGAACAGATTTTCGCGATGAAATTTGCCCGTAGACATTTTTTGCAAATCGGCGCCGGTGTCGCGGCGCTGTCGACGTTGTCGCGTATTGCGCGGGCGGAAACCTATCCGGCGCGGCCGGTGCGCATGATCATCGGCTTTCCGCCGGGCGGCGCCACCGACATCGCCGCGCGCCTGATCGGGCAATGGCTGTCGGACCGGATCGGCCAGCCGTTCGTCGTCGAGAGCCGGCCCGGCGCCGCCGCCAATCTCGCCACCGAAGCGGTCGCCCGCGCAGTGCCCGACGGCTATACGCTTCTGGTCGCGGTCGGCACCAACACCATCAATCCGGCGCTCTACCAAAATCTCAATTTCAATTTCATCCGCGACCTCGCCATGGTCGCCGGCATCCTGCGCACGCCGCTGGTGCTCGAGGTCAATCCGGCGGTGCCGGTGACATCGGTGCCGGAGCTGATCGCCTATGCCAAGGCCAATCCGGGCAAGCTCGCCATCGGCTCGTTCGGAACGGGCAGCATTTCCCACATCGCCGGCGAAATGTTCAAGATGACGACCGGCACCGACATGGTGCATGTGCCCTATCGCGGCTCGGCACCGCTGGTGGTTGATCTCCTGGGCGGCCAGGTGCAAGTCGCTTTCGACAACATGCCGCCGTCCATCGAGCATATCCGCGCCGGCCGGCTGCGCGCGCTCGCGGTGACGACGGCTGAGCGTTCGCCGGCGCTGCCCGACCTGCCGACGGTGGCCGATTTTCTGCCGGGTTTCGAGGCCAGCGCCTGGGCCGCGATCGCGGTGCCGAAGGCTGTGCCGCGCGACATCGTCGCCAAGCTCAACGCCGAGATCAATGCCGGGCTCGCCGATCCGAAAATCCTGACGCGGCTCGCCGATTTCGGCGCCACGGCATTCGTCGCCTCGCCCGCCGCGCTCGACGCGCTCGTCGTCGAGCAGACCGAAAAATGGGGCAGGGTGATCCGCGCCGCCAATATCAAGGCGGAATGACGTTGCGCCTCACTTGGCAACAAGCATCTCGGGGCGAAATTCGAAATGCATGGTATCGAAGTGATACCATTTGCCACCCCAAATAAAGCCGTGCTTTTCGAAGATCGCGACGATCTCTTGCGGCATGCGGTTGCGATAAACGATCGCGCCCTCATGGGGCCGCCAATACCAATAATCCGACACCGCGGTATTGAGATCGATGGCGATCCCGTAGCCGTGCGGGCTCGGCTCACCGGTGTCCGCTATCGCCCGGCAATTATACGTGCCGGCGATCGGGTAGGCAGCGCGCTTGATGTTGTCCGGCAACGCGTCGATCTCCGCCGACACGGCCCGCAATTGCGCATCGACGCCGTTGATCGACGTGATGCGGATCGGTTTGCCCCACGTCTTAGGCAGCCAGGCAACGGAAACAAGGCGTGGTGACACCTCGCCCTTTTGGCAATCGCCGTACATCTTGGTGAAGAACGCGGTGTTGCGGAACCGGCCCGGATCGGCGTCGACGGCCGGCGGATTTGTGAGCGGGCCGCGCGGATAGGGGAGGCGAAACTGATCGGCGATGGACGCGTGCCGCAGCAGCTCCTGGAATGGCTTGTTCTCGGTGCCGTCGGATACCGGCATGACGGTTCCGTCGCGCCAGCGCAGCACCTTATCGTCATGCCCGGCGAGTGCGTTCGGGTAAGCGGCGACCAGATTGTCGAGCGCGGTGCGAAGCTGGTCATCCTGCGCGAGCAGAACGGTGCCGCCGGTGAGCAGTGCGAGCCCGACGACGAAGCAGACCTTCGTCATCATCAGGTCGCGCATGCCGTTCAATTGGCCGTGCTAAGCGTGCGGCCAATGCCGCTCGCGGAACCACGCGCGATAGTCCGCCATCTTGGCGCGCTGCGCCGCCGGCGCATGCCGCTTGCAGGTCGAAGCTTCGTCGCTCTTGTCCGGCGCGCCCCAGCGCAGCTCGACGCAGTCGTTCAAATTATAGCCCATCTCAAGGTCCGCGGCGCGGTTGATCACGTCCTGCAGTGAAAGCGTCCACGCCGAACCGTCGCTGCGCGTATAGGTGAACTTGCGCGCCGCAAGCTCCGACGCCAGCACGCTCTGCAATTCGGCCTTCACCTGCGCGGCGCTCTCGCCGCGCGGCATGGCGTAGCGCTCGGGCTGCCGCCCTACCTTGTCCGGATAGCCGCGCACCACGTCGATGGCGATCAACAGACGAAAGTCGCGCGCCGGCGTCGCAAAATCTTCCCAGGCGCCGTTGGTGGCGAAGATCGCCGGGCCGTCCGGCATGGACGCTTCGCCTTTGCCGCTGTTCTGGAATTTTCGCCCGTTCTCGATCGAGCCCACCCGCGTCTTCACCTGCTCTTCGAGCGAGTCGATCGCTCCCTTCATCGCGCGCACCGGATCGAGCGGCTCGGGCGATGCCACGTCGTCCATGCGATCGTAAAACGCATCGACGCCGAGCTGCGATTGCTCCAGCGAAAAATCGCCGTACTGCGGATTTTTGGCGATTTCGGCATTGGTCAGCCGCCGCAAGCTGCCGCTGGTGTCGCGCATGATCGGCCGGAAGCGCTTGAAACCCGGGCTGCCGAGCAAGGGTTCGTGAGCAAACAGGAAACTGCCGCGCCAGAAACGCTTGCGCGCCACCGTGCCGTCGGGCTCGCCGTCGACGGCGAGGAAGACGCCGGCTGAGCCGGCGGATTCCGGCACGCGCCGCACCAGCATCAGGACGTGGCCGTATGGATCGGCATAGACGGTGCCGGGGCGTAGCGTCTCTTGCGTCAGCGGCACTGTATAGAAGTCAGTGTTGTCGTCGGTCGCCAGCACGCGCACGGCGCCGGACTGCACCGCGTCGGCGACCACCGGCAGATAAGCGCCGAAACCCGCCGCCAGTCCCGGCCGCTGCGCCGCCGCGGGCGGATTGAGATTGGTCAGCCACGAGTAGCATTTCGGCGCCTTGCCGCCGCCGCCGCGCGAGCAATTGGAATAGCCGAACGGCAGCCCCATCTTGAAGGCGAAATAGGCGCGTAAGAAGTACACAAGATCGGCGCAGTCGGGGCTGATCGGCGCCGACACTTCGTCTTCGCCTGCACCCAGATAGTTGAACAGCATATTGCGCGACCGGTCGCGCAGCACGGCGCGCAGCGTCGGCCACGACGGTTCGGCGTCGAGCGGCGCGTCGAACAGTTTTTGGATCCACGCCGAATACAGGTTTTCCGTGGCCCGGTTCCATGACGCGTGCAC
>JBAUYI010000483.1:0-8165 GCA_049584715.1 Xanthobacteraceae bacterium | reverse complement strand
GGCGCACGCCGCGACGGCGTGAACAGCGGCCGCGTGCGCGTCGCCGTGAGCGCGCTCAGCGGGATCGCCCACAGCGGATTGGCCGCCACCGTCGGTGTTTCGGCGGGTTTTGCCGTCACGTCCGGCGGCGGCATGGCGTGACGCGTGACGTCGAGCCCCGGATTGTCGGCGCCGGGATTGGCCGCATCGTCGACGCCGGATGCCGTGTAGGCGAAGGCCGGCGCGCTCAAGCAGAGCGCAATCAGCAAAACATGACTGAAGCGTTCACGTTTCATCGCGACGCTCCCTGCCATTCGCCGGACAGCGCGAGCTGGACATGCATGCGGCCGACGCCGTCATTGGCGCCGACCGCCTGCGGCATTTCCGCCGTCAATTCGTCGACGAACAAAAACGGCATGCCGGCTTCCAGATCGTACAAGAGGCGCTGCAAGTCCGCTTGCGCGATCTCGCAACTGATCTGCAGCTTCACCATGCCGCCCTGGGAGCCGACGACGTCGACCTGCGACGACTGGATGGTGCCGCCGGCCTTGGTGATCGCGCCGGCGGCGCGCTGCAGCAACGCCGCGCCGGCGACCGTCACGCTCGGTCCTTCGAGGAACGGCGAGCCGGTCATGGCACCGCCGTCCGCCAAAGGCGCGGCTTTGCGGCCTTGCAGGCGCTCGAGCAGGCTCGAGGTTTCGGCAAGCGCGCTCTCGCCGGAATAGATGCCGGCGAGCGCCAGCCAGGTGGCGGCGACGAGCGCGATCACGACGGCGCCGTAGATCGACGCCGCCACCAGCGGCGAATAGTTCAACACGCGCTCGATCACGCTGCGGATGCTCATTGGCTCACCGTGTTGACCGGTTCGAGCCTGGCTTCGATGTGAAAGCGATCGCCGGGATCCGACGGCGCGCGCGTGGTCGGCGCAAAGAACGTGGCGCGGGTGAAGTGCGGCGACTGCTCGATCAGCCGGATCAGCGACGGCGCGTCGTGGGTGATGCCGGCGATCTGCAACGTATTGCCGTCGATGTGCAGCTCGGTGACGTAGGTGTGGTCGGGCAGGATGCGGGACAGCTCCTCGATCGCGATCACGCTCGCTTGGGTTTCGTGCTTGCGGCGCGCCAGCACGGCAAACGGCGAGCTGTCGACGCCTTGGCGGTCGAGGCGCAGCGCAATGCGGCGCGCGGTGAGCTCGGCGGTGAGCTCGGCCTGGCGGCTGTCGAGATAATTTTGCATGACCGCGCCGGCGGCGGTCGACAGCACCGCGGCTGCCGTGACGCCGGCCAGCACGAGGCGCAACAGCCGGCCGAGCCGCGGCCGGTCGAGCAGTCCGCGCGCCTGCTGCTCGAACACCTTGATCAGTTCGCGCGTCTCCTCGCCGGCCCGCGTGAAGATCGACAGCGAGGCGGGATGCAGCGCCGCAAGGCCTTTGACGTAGGGTTCGGTATTGGCGCGTGTCGTCGCCGCGATCGTGGTCACGATCTTGCCGGAGCCGGCGGTAACCGGCGTGCTGCAGCCGAACACCGCCTCGGCCGCGGCCCACGGCGTCAAGCGGTCGATCTGCACCCGCACGATGCCCTCGATGAATTCGTTGGCGCGCGCCGGCAGTTCGAGCGGCCGTACCAAAAAGCGGCTCGGCCGCAACACCAGCTCGATCCGGCTGCCCTTCGCGGCGCCTGCCAGGTCGGCGCCGCTGAACCGGCCGTCGGCGAAGCTGACCCGTTGCGGGTCCGCCTTGCCGGCGCCTTCGAGCGCAAAAGTGTCCGCTGTGTCGTCTTCGACCAGGCGCACCAGGCGCGGCGAGAAGAAGCGGCTGGCAAGAGCGATGACACCGGTCGCGACCGTGTCGGTCCAGTGCGCCAAAACCTCGCCGATGGTCCGCCACAAGGTCATCGCCGGCCGAAATCCAAGGGTTGGTCCGTCGTTCCGTCAAAGGCGTTGCGCCAGGACAGTACACGATACGGAATGGGGCCGTCATCGGGCAGCACGATCACGGCTTCGGCGGCGCTGCGCCGCCCATTGTCGAACGCGACGCGGACTCCGACGCGAAATGCCCTGCCGGCATCGGCCGCGGCGGCACCCTGCCCCACCCCGCCCAGGAGATCGAGCAGCGACTTGCGGTCGAGCACGCCGGCATCGCGCGCAGTGACGATCGCGTTGACGATTTCGGGCGTCATGCCCGGCAATGCGGCGATGACTTGCGGCGCCGCATCGATGACGTCGACCTGGGCCTGACGGTTGAACACGGTCACGAACGGCAGCATCCGCTCGATCAGCACCGGCGGAATGCCCTGGACGAGCCATAACTCGCTGACATGAGTGAACGGGGCGTGGCGCGGCGTGTAGGTTAGGCCGGCGCTGCGATAGAGCGCATTCTCCGGGTCGGTATCGACAGTCTGCGCCGCGATTTGCGTGCGCCAGGCGATGATGCGATCGGCATAGTCGCCGGCATTGAGCGGCGAGGCGCCGAAGCCGAGCAGGAGCCCGGCCAACAGCTCCTTCGGCGCCTGGTTGAGATCGATCCGCGCTGCCTCGGTCTGAAAGACGATGGTCAACTGCGCCGCGCCGATGCGGGCAGTGAACTGGCCGATCGCGGGGCGCTTTTCGTCAGTCTGTCCGAGCAACTGATAGGCGGCGAGCTCGACTCCCGCCGAGACCAGCGGGTCGGCGATGGTGGCGTCGCCGCTCGCGGCCACCGCGATCGCCGAATTGGTCACGTAGATCGCGTAGATCGAAACCAGCGTGGCGAGCGCGGCCAGGATCCATAGCACCGCGACGATGATGAAGCCGTCGTTGCCCGACTTTGCCCGTTGCGCTGGCGTTGTGTTGCTCATGAGCGGATCCGATCAGCGCGGCGTGGCTGCAGCGGCCGCCGGCATACGATTGCCGGCTGGCGCCGTGCCTTGCGCGATCTGCGTCAGGCAATCGTTGACGTTCTTCTCGCGCGCGCACGCGGCGGGCGTGTCGATATGCACCAGCGCCGCCGTCGACACCGCGAGCTTTTGTTGCGTGACGCCGTCGCGCACGGTGATGCGGACGCGCTTGGGCAATTCGACGGCATTGCGCCAGGTCGGCTGCCAGGTGTCGTCGGCACCCGCATAGGCGAACATCACGCGATAGGGCGAACGGATCAGCACCACCGGATCGGCGAGCCGTACTTGTGCCGTCGCGTCCATCGGCACGAAAGATGCGCGCGAGCGGACCAAGGCCGGGCCACCGGCGTCGGCGACTTCCTGGAAGCGGACGATTTCGAGACCGGGCGCCGAGCTCGGCCCGATCGCGGTACGCACGAAGCTGACGCTGAGCTCGCCGCCGTCGAAATACGGCGTCTTCACCGTGATGTTGGCGGGAACGAATTCCGCCACCGCCAAATCCCCGACCATGCGGTTGAGCGCAAAGGCAAAGCGCTCGTCGCGCTCCATGCGTGCCATGCCGTGGTTCCAGTTCGGCAGCCATTGCGCCGTGACGGTGGCGAGCGCGGTGAGAATGAACACCATCATCATGACGGCGATCAGCATTTCCACCAGCGTGAAGCCCGCTTCGCCGTTTCCCGGATCGGGTGAAGTCCGTGCCGCGCTCATCCGGGCGGCCTCGGTATCAGGCGCACGGTGTCGAGCCGCAGCGGCGGGCCTTCGCTGCCCTGTACCCGCACGGTGATCGCAAGCGGCATCCACTTCGCCGCCTTGGCGTCGTCGGGCACATTGCGGTTAAGCAGAACCGCGTCGATGCGCCAGCGGAATTCACCCGACGTGCCGGTTTGCGTTCCCGGCTGCAAGGCGTCGCGCGTCGGCAGCGAAGCGATCAGGCTCTGCGCGGTTTCCAGAAGCGGCAGGCGCCGATCGACGGAGCGGATCGCCCTGACGGTGTTGCCGACCACGGCGCCGATGGCGCCGAGCACCACCGCCAGCACCGCGATCGCGACCAAAACCTCGATCAGCGTGAAGCCGGCGGAACCTCGCGACGGCTTGGCGCCAGAGCGGGCGGCGTCAGAGCGGGCGATGCGGCACCACATCGACGCCTCCCGTCAGCCAGTTGACGCGAACTTCGTAGCCGACGCCGAGATGCGTCAGCGCGATGACACCGCCGCAGGACATTCCCGACGGAAAGAAATCGATCGTCATGCCGGTGAGGCGATCGTAACAGCGCGTCGCCAGCATGGCGTCGAGCCGCACGTCGGCCGGCAGTTGCACGACGCGGCCGCCCGAACCAGAGCGGATGGTGCGCGCTTCGGCGTTGACCACGGTCTCGACGCGCACGCGCTGGCGCAGCGCCGCGACGCGATCGGCTTTGAGCACGGCAGCGGTGGCCACCGCATAACCTTCGAGCCGGGCACGACTGGTCGCCCGCGGAATGGCGGGAAGAATGATGGCGGCGAGCAGGCCGATGATCGCCAGCACGCAGACGATTTCGAGCAGGATGTAGCCGTCCTGCCGCGAGCTGTCGTCAATGCAACGCGTTGGCTTGCGCACTCGCCTGATTGCTTGAAATGTCGGCAGCGGTTCCAGTGCCGCCCTCCTGACCATCCGAACCGAACGAGACGATCTCGTAGGGCGCTCGCTCGACCGGGGACCGATAGACATAAGCGTGTCCCCATGGATCGTTCGGAACAAGTCCGCCCTTCAGATACGGGCCGTTCCACTCTTGCGCGCTGCCGGGCCGCTGCACCAGGGCGACCAGGCCGTCGCTGGAGCCCGGATAGCGGCCCATATCGAGGTAATAAAGGTCGAGCGCGCTGGAGAAGCTCTCGATCTGGATCTTCGCCGCCTTGACCTTGGACTCGCCGAGATAATTGAGCACCCGCGGGCCGACGATCGCCATGATCAGGCCGATGATGGTGATGACCACGAGTATTTCCACGAGCGTGAAGCCGGCGTCGCCCCTGCGGAGCGCGACCGCTGCTTTACGCCCTTGCCGGGCGTATCTCATGTGCATCGTCCTTTCCCCGCTCGAGCGTTCACCCGATGAGCTGGCTCACCGAGACCAGCGCCGTCATCACCGAGACGATCAAGCCGCCAACCACAAGGCTGATGGCAATAATAGCAGCCGGACCGGCAATGCCAACCAACCGGTCGAGCGCCCGTTGCAGCTTGGCCTCGTAGAACTCGGCCACCCGGCCGGCCAAAACCGGCAATTGGCCGGTTTCATCGCCGAGCCGCAGCATTCGTACCGCCATTGCCGGCAATGCGTCGGATTCGCCAAGCGCTTCGGACAATTTCGCCCCATGGCGCACCCGATCGACCATCTCTTTCCAGATATCGGCCGGGCCGGTCGTCGCCATGATATCGACGAGTATCCGCAGCGCCGTCGTCAGATGCACGCCGCTACCTAGCAGCACGCCGAGATTCCGGCAGAATAAGGGCGCCCGGTAATAAGGCATGATCCGGCGCACCAATGGCAGCCGCGTGAACGCCGCCAGCATCGCGGCGCGGACCGCGGGGCGCCGCAGCAACAGCCAGCCGGCGGTCAGCGCCAGCACCAGACCGATGGCGATGGCATCGACATTGGCGCGCAGGAACGCCGACAGCGCCAGGAACATCGCCAAGGTCGGATCGATCTTGGCACCGAGATCGTGCAGCACGGAGGCGAATTGCGGCAGCACGAATGTGAGAAAGAATGTCAGCACGCAGGCCGCGGCGACGAAGATGAAGGCCGGATAGCGGATCGCCTCGGACAGCTTGCGCCGCACCGCTTCCGCCCGCATCCGTTCGCCGGCCAGCACTTCAAGCACCTGGTCGAGCGAACCCGAGGCCTCGCCGACGCGGATCAGCGCCACATACATCGGCGTGAACAATTTCGGATAGTGCCCCAAGGCATCGGCAAAAGTTTCGCCGGCGAGAACGTGGGAGCGAACCTCGGCCACGACCGGGCGCAAGCGGCCGACGTCGCGATCGGACGCCAAAAGTTCCAGGCCGTCATTGACGCGAGCGCCGGCACGCAGCAGCAGTCCCAGGTCTTGGGTGAAAACGGTGACGTCCTCGGCGCGCGGCTGGTTGAACAGGCCGAAACTGCGCCGCGGCGCGGCGTCTTCCACCGTGAGCGTCTCGACCAGGACGAGACCCAAGGTCTCGATGCGCCCCGCCACTTCGCTGGCGGACTGGCCGGCCATGGCGCCCGACACCAATTCGCCGCTGCCGTTCATCGCGCGATAGCGGTAGCTCGGCATCGGCTCACCGCACCGTCGTGACGCGCAGCGTCTCCGGCACGGTCGTGACGCCGGCGCGGCATTTGGCGATCGCGTCGTCCAGCATGGTCGTCATGCCGGCCTTGATCGCGGCCTGGTCGAGCATGTTGGCGTCGGTATGCGAGCCGATCAAATTGCGCACCTCGCCGGCGATCTCGAGCACCTCGAACACGCCGCCACGGCCGCGGAAGCCCGAGGCGCCGCAACGCTCGCAGCCGCAGGCCTCGTGCACCACGTCGCCCGAGGCGAAACCGACCATGCCATAACGCGGATCGCGCACGAGATCGTCGGCCGCAAGCTTGCGCTGCGTCTTGCAGCGGTCGCACAGCATGCGCACCAGCCGCTGCGCGATCACCGCGCGCAGCGTGGATTTGAGCAGGAAGCCCTCGACGCCCAGATCAAGCAGGCGCGGCACGGCAGCCGCGGCGGTTTCCGTGTGCAGCGTGGTCAGCACCAAGTGTCCGGTCAGCGCCGCGTGGATCGCGATATTCGCGGTCTCGGCGTCGCGAATTTCGCCGACCATGATGACGTCGGGGTCTTGGCGGACGAAGGCGCGCAGCGCCGTCGCAAAGGTCAATCCGATCGACGGCTTGACCTGGGATTGATTGATGCCGGGAATCTCGTACTCGACCGGATCCTCGATGGTGAGGATCTTGCGCGAAGTCTCGTTGAGGATCGACAGCATGGTGGCAAGCGTCGTGGTCTTGCCGCTGCCGGTCGGGCCGGTGATGACGATCATGCCGTGCGGCAAAGCGAGGAGTTTCTTCAACACGGCTTCGTCGCGGCTCGACAGGCCGAGCTTGCTCAATTCGAGCAAGCCGCGGTCGCGCGGCAGAAGCCGCACCGCGGCGCTCTCGCCGTGTTGGGTCGGCATGGTGGCGACGCGCACGTCGATTTCCGAGCGGCCAACGCGCAGCCGCGCGGCGCCGTCCTGCGGCAAGCGCCGCTCGGCGATGTTCAGCCCGGCGAGGATCTTGATGCGCGACACCAGTGCCTGCGGCATGACGCCGGGCGGCGCCGGCACGGCGCGCAACATGCCGTCGACCCGCATGCGCACGGTGAGCCCGTCGCGGAACGGCTCGATGTGAATGTCGCTGGCGCGCAATTCGACCGCGCGCTCGATCAGGTCGCTGAACGCGCGCACCACCGGCGCGCCGCTGGCCAGGTCGCGCAGGCTGTCGATGTCGTCGTCGCTATGGGGGCGCTCGGCGGCCTCGGCCTCGGCGGGATCGCGGCCGTCCAGACGCTCCAGAATGGTGGTGATGTCCTCGAACGAGGCGATCACGAGTTCTATGGTTTCGCCGAACACGATCTCGGCAGCGCGGATTGCCGCGGTATCCATGGGATCGGCCACCGCCAGTTTGACGGCCCCCCCCGTGGACCGGAACGGGAACACCATGGATTCGCGCAGGAACCGCCGGGAAAAGCCCTCGACCTGGGCCTCGGTCGCCAGCAGTTCGAGCAGACCTATGCGTTGCAGCTTGAAGAACCGGGCCACCTCATCGGCAAACTCGGCGGCCGGCAGGTCGGTGGATTCCCACAATTCCCGCAAGGCCTTGACGGCGGGCGCACCGGACTGGCCGACGCCGGCCGCGCGGCCGGCAGGCAGGGAATATTTCTGCAGAAGGTAAGCGCCAAATTTCTCCGATGATACGCCTTGCATGGGTGCTCACGCGGCAGTGCGATGGCCGGAAAACCGGGGGGCGACAACCTATGTAACTTGACTTTCTCCCATAAATAACAAACGGTTGTGGGACTGTCAAAAACGCCGTGCTAGAACCGAAGAGGTGCCGCTGCAGCCGTGTGGTCCTGACGGGTCGGCGTGGATGCGGCGGGTGCGTAAGGGTGGGCGGAGTGCTGCACAGGGTGTGTCCAGGGGCTATCCGTTGGCTCGTGCTCGCGGCGGCGGCTGTCGCGCTGGCGGCCTGTCTGCTCCATGACCCATCGGACGAAGCCAAGCCCAATGACGTCCGCGCCCAATCGGTCACCGATCAGCTCCGCGAAA
>JBAUYI010000482.1:0-1955 GCA_049584715.1 Xanthobacteraceae bacterium | reverse complement strand
AACACCACCTTCGTGATCCCAGCCGCCTTGGCCCTGGTGCCAAGCAGGCGCCCGACGGATTCAGCACCCGTCACGTTACCGCCACCGCTCTTGCCCAGTGACGCACGCAGGTCGGACTCCACCGACGAGGCCGAGACCACGGTGCGGCCGGCAGCATCGTCGATGAGCTGGGCCGATATGTGCCGGTTCGACCGGTGCACGGCCAGGCGGGGAATCTCCGCCGTGCCGCTGACCTTGGTGCGGACGCGGCTGTGACGCCGGAGGCGCAGGCGGGTGCGGTCGCTCGTACGTCCCATTACTTGGCTGCCTTTCCTGCTTTGCGCAGCACTCGTTCGTTGAGGTAGCGCACGCCCTTGCCCTTGTAGGGCTCCGGCTTGCGCAGCTTGCGGATGTCGGCGGCCACCTGGCCCACCTTCTCCTTGTCGATCCCCTTGACGATGATCCGCGTAGGGACCGGCACCTCGAAGGTGATGCCCTCGGGGGCGTCGACGCTCACCGGGTGGGAGAAGCCGAGTGCGAGCTCCAGCGCGTTGGGGCCCTTGGCCGTGGCGCGGTAGCCCACGCCGACGATCTCGAGCTCCTTGGTGAAGCCGTCGGTCACGCCCGAGACCATGTTGGCCACGAGGGAGCGCGAGAGGCCGTGCAGCGCACGGTGCCGGCGCTCGTCGTCGGGACGGCTGACGACCAGCGTGTCGCCCTCCTGCGCGATGGTGATCCCCTCGGGCAGCTGACGCTCGAGGGAGCCCTGGGGGCCATTGACGTTGACCGTGTCCCCACTCAGGGTCACGGTGACATTGGACGGGACCGTGATGGGAGAGCGTCCGACGCGCGACATCAGGCCCCCTCTCCGGTCATGGTGCTACCAGACATGGCACAGCACCTCTCCGCCCAGGTGCTTGCGACGTGCCTCGGCGTCGGTCAGCAGTCCCTGGCTGGTGGAGACCACCGCCACGCCCATGCCGCCGAGCACGCGCGGCATGCCGTCGGCCCGCGCGTAAATGCGCAGGCCCGGCTTGGACACGCGCTTGATCCCGGCAATGGTGCGGGTGCGGTCGCCCGAGTACTTCAGGGTGATCTCGAGCGTCGATCCGGGCTTGCCGGTGTTGGACTCGACCGTGTAGCCGGCGATGAAGCCCTCGCGCTCGAGGACCTTGGCCAGCGACTCCTTCAGCTTGGAGCCGGGCATCTTCACCGTGTCGAACATGGCGGAGTTGGCGTTGCGGATACGCGTGAGCATGTCCGCGATGGGGTCGGTCATCGTCATGGCGGCCTACCAGCTTGCCTTCGTGACGCCCGGCACCTCACCCGCGTGCACCATGACACGAAGGCAGATGCGGCAGAGGCCGAACTTGCGGTACACGGCTTTCGGCCGTCCGCACCGCTGGCACCGGGTGTATCCCCGCACCTTGAACTTGGGGGTGCGCTGCTGCTTCTCGATCAAAGCCTTCTTCGCCATGGTGCTACCGGGTCTCCTGTCGGAACGGAAAGCCGAACGCTGCGAGGAACGCCCGTCCTTCCTCGTTGGTGCGTGCGGTCGTGACGATGGTGATGTCCATGCCGCGGGTCGTGTCGATCTTGTCGTAGTCGATCTCGGGGAATATCAGCTGCTCGGTGACGCCGAACGTGTAGTTGCCGTGGCCGTCGAACGATCGGGGCGAGAGGCCCCGGAAGTCGCGGATACGGGGAATGGCCAGGCTGAGCAGGCGGTCGAAGAACTCCCAGGCCCGGTCGCCCCTCAGGGTCGCCTTCACCCCGATGGCCTGCCCCTCACGCAGCTTGAAGCCGGCGATGGACTGCTTGGCCCTGGTGACGATCGGCTTCTGGCCGGTGATGGTCTCCAGGTCGCGTTGCGCCCCCTCAATGAGAGAGGCCTGCTGGGTGGCGCGGCCGACGCCCATGTTGATGACGATCTTGTCGAGGCGCGGGACCTCCATGACGTTGCCCAGGCCCAGCCC
>JBAUYI010000481.1:0-3399 GCA_049584715.1 Xanthobacteraceae bacterium | reverse complement strand
GCCCCGTGGCGAGGGCGCCGAGGCCGCCGCGCTGGTGGCGCCTGCCGCCGGTTACCCTTTGGACGAACGCGGCGCGCCCAGCGGCCAGTGGCGGCACTGACCGCCGCCACCGGCCACGCGGTTGTTCGGCGCCCGCTTTCCCGTTAATCTTGGGGCCGATTTTTGGCGGTCGCGAGGCCGCCGTCACCGGAAGGAGCGCACAATCATGCCAGTAAAAGCCGGAGTCATTCGCGCCGGGGCACGCACCACCAGGCGGGGTGCTGCCGAGACCTTCACCGGGGTCGTGTTCCAGGACCCGGTGATCACCGCCGAGGCGCCGTCGCGCATGGGCGGGTCGGTCGTGACCTTCACGCCGGGCGCCCGCACCGCGTGGCACGCGCACCCGGTCGGCCAGACCCTGTTCTGCTTGTCCGGCGTCGGCCGCATCTGCTTCAAGGGCGAAAAGCCGCAAGCCCTCAACCCGGGCGACACGGTCAACATCCCGCCCGATACGCTGCACTGGCACGGCGCCTCCCCGGACCGCCTGTTCGCGCACCTGGCCTTGTCCGAAGCCGGCGAGCAAGGCCAAGGCACCCAATGGGGCCCGCACGTCAGCGACGCCGAGTACAACGAGCCCGCGACCGCCGGCTGATCAAAGGCTAAGGCGCGGCCGGTGCCCACCCCGGGTGCCGGCTGCGATCTTCAATTCGGGGGGCGATTAGACCAATCCGGTCACTGAACCCTTTCGTTCCGCACATTCGGACGCGGAGAGCGCTCTTACTCGCCTTGGTCCCAAGGCTCGGAGGCGGCTAAGCGATTTTGGAAATTTCGCTCATACGCTGCAACCAACCTATGGTCGTTCCGGACGATCAGAACGTTTTCGGCATTCCGCCTCTCCGCGCTGTAGGTGAAATTTAAGCTGCCTGTCTCAACAACTGGATTCGAACTGTCAGGGTCGATGATGATCGTTTTGTTATGAGCGATGGCAGGGTGATCATCCAACAACACTTTTACCCCTGCTTCCACGAGTTCTGGGGCGACGGAACGCCGCTCGGTCCGCTCTCTTTTATCGAGAAGTACAATCACTTCGAGGCTGCGTCGAGAGGCGCCCTCCAACGCTCGGGCAATATCCTCGTCCGTAAACAAATACGCTTGGACGTGAATGCGGTGCGCAGCGGCATTAATTATCCGCACGATCATAGCTTCGCAATTGTTGCCGGGGTTGAGGGTGAAACATACTTGACGGGCGGCTTGTGGTTGTTCCCCGTCAACAGCTTGAACGGGAGCTTGCGTGGTTGAAGCCGTCAGCTCATAGACGACAGACAATGCCGCCCCGGCGATTAAAACGATCCAAATTCCAACGATATAGGACTTAATCATTTCGGAATTGGCTCATAGATAGACGATTAAACCAAACCATACGATAACCAAAGTTAATGTAATGATTATCAAGATCAATGTTGAGTCGGATAATATCATTTTAGATTTTCGATCCGCAACTATTTCGATTTTCGTTTTATCCAACACGATTTCGAATTCGTGTTTGCCAACATTGATTATCTGAGCAAGCCGTCCTGTATTTGATCCTGCCGACCGTAGATGCTCGAGCATAACTGGCAACTGAGCGCGTATCGCCTCGACCGCAATCGCCTTCTCGATTTCCTGAACATGGCTGAGAAGCAGTTGTTTGACCCCTACGTCTCCAGCGGCCAACCAGGTGAATCGAAGTTCCAGATCAGGCGGTATCTTATAATTGACCACAAACTGCGAAATTTTTGAGCGCGCGAATTCAACGGCCTGAGCTACGTCGGTGTCGGGCCCTACGCGCAGCCGGTATTTCGAACTTGGACCGACGTGGCGCCAAAGACCTTCGACCAGTTTGTACTTGCTCGCCAACGGCATTCGCGGCGGCAATAAGTTGAATAGCCGCTCCGCTACCATGCCGCCCATTTTTACACGGCCGCTGCGCCATTTCGGCATGGTTTTGGCTGCCCAGTTGCGGGCTGGGGTGCCGCACGCGCGTTCGTATTCGTCCAAAACCGCGGCGAGCTCAGAAGACGGCAGACTGAAGAAGTAAGCCTTCACGGCCTGATCCATGCCGCCCAATTGGGCGGTCAGACGCTTGGCGGCGGCGATATGCGCCAGCGCGCGCTGGAGTCCATAAGAGCGAGAGCCATAATAGCTTCTCGAAGCGCTGCGACACCGGCCCCGGTTCAGGGAGGTCTACCGACGGAAGCCGGCCAGGGCACGCCCTAACAGGCCGGGTTTCGACATAGTACTGAAGCTCACCCGGATCTCGTATCCATCACCGCGAATTGCGCGCTCCGCGGTTAGCTGGCTTCCGAGCGCCTTTAGTTCTCGGCCTCGATCCACGAAATCCCAAACTACGGTGTCGGTTTCATCGGCGATGCGGTCGATCAGCCCCTGTTCAAGGCCGGCCTTCTCGGCGACTCGACGAAGGTTGTCTGTTTCCGCGTCGACATCCGTATCCGGCGTTGCTCGGATCGAAATCCGGAGCATCGCCGCTAATGCCCGTGCGCTGCAATCGCGATAGCCATCAAGACGACAGCTGCGATGACGGCAAAGATGTAGTAGGGCGTCCAGTTCGTTTCGGCGCCCGTCTGGGATTTCGTGAGCTGACCCTTCCCGGCTTCAGCCGTATTTCCCATAATGATTTCTACTCTCCCCACCGCCGTGCTCTGCGTGTGAGTAACCGTGACCGAATTTCCGTCCTGCGAGACTTGACGAGTCGTGTCGGCGAGAGTCCCTAGGGTATTCCGCAGGATCATGACGTTGACGTGCAGCTCGTTCGCCTTTCGCGCAACGTCGAGAGTCCCTCGCATATATTCGGCCATCAGCGCCTTGCGCTGCGGCTCGGGTATGAAGGACAGATCGACGATCTGACCGGTTGCCAGGGCGATACTCGTAGGTGCGGGCGCGACATTGTCTCGCTGATCCGACACAAATGACCTTTCTGGAGAAATCCGCAGTTCAGGTGCCGTCTCGCGCGGCGAAGCTCCTGCGAAGAATGCCAGGCAACGGTGACGGAAATGTAAAGAACACGGAGCGTGCCGAACGAAGGGCCGTCGGTATCGCTCTGGGTGATTGCGCGGCACCGCGGCGCGGCTGCCGGGGCGCGCAGTCTGACCACGCGGCGGGCTTGGGGGCCGCCGATGCACCAGGAGAGACAAAGAGCCCGGCGGTCACTTTGGCCGCCGGCCCCGCAACTGCGCGCGCTAGCGGTCGGCGATCGTCGGCAGGCCTTCTTCGGCCCGCACCTCGTTGATGAGCTGTAAGACGCGCTCGCGGTAGGGGCGGTACTGGACGCCGAATTCCTGCACCAGCCGGCTGTTGTCGATCAGGTAGTTGCCCGACAGCTCCTTGCCTCCCGTTTCCTTGTCGAAGGTGATTTTTGCGTCG
>JBAUYI010000480.1:0-6491 GCA_049584715.1 Xanthobacteraceae bacterium | reverse complement strand
CGCATATGGCCGCCTTCCGACAGCGTGACGGCTGGCAGTTAAGACGCCGTTAAGGAAGCCGCGAAGATTGGAGCGGGCGCTCCATCGCCCTTAACGGCCGCCGGTATAGGTCTGTAAGGGCCGAAATCAGCAATCGCGCCCTGTAACCTCATGATGCGTGGCCGGATCGCTTCTCTGATCGTCCGTTTGGGATCGCCTTGGCGGCAAGGCGCGTCGCGGGCAGCTGCGCTTTGCATGACCATCCGCGGCCGCATCCTGGTCGCGTTCCTGGTCATGAGCGTGATCACCGCGGCGCTGGGCGCCTACGCCACCATGGGCGTGCGCAATGCCGGCCTGTTGGTCGACAAGACGTTCGACGAATCGCTGATGTCGATCAATTACGCCCGCGCCGCCGCGACCGATTTCGCCGCCATGCGCGCGGCCTTCGCGCGCCGCTGGATCGCCACCGATTCCGACATGCGCGCGGCGCTGGACGACGAATTCGACAAGCTCGGCACCTCGCTGTCGGAAGATCTGGCGATCGCCGCGCAACGCTCGCAATCGGTGCGCGCCACCCGCGCCGCCGAGAGCGTCAAGCGCGCGGTGGACGCCTGGAAGGGCATTTGCGAACGGCTGCTCGACGGCACCAAGCTCGACGTCAACTGGACGACGCTCGACCAATACACGGTCAAGGTCGACGACCAGATCGATCTCCTGGTGAACTACACCGCCGGCGACGGCTTCCTGTACCGGCAAAGCGCCCGCGCCGCGGTCGCCCACGACATCCAGCTCAACATTGCCGGCATCGCGCTGGCGCTGTTGCTCTCCGCGCTGGTCGCCTGGGCTCTGGCGCGGCGCATCGTCGGTCCGGTCGCGGTCGCCTCCAACGTCGCCGCGCGCATCGCCGCCGGCAAGCTCGACGTCGCCGTGCCCAAAGGTGGCGGCGACGAGCTCGGTGCGCTGCTCACCGCCATGGGCGTGATGCGCGACAACATCAAGGCGATGATGGACCGCGAGGTCGCGCAGCGCCGTTCCGCGCAGGCGCGGCTTGCCGACGCGCTGGAAAACTCCCAGGAAGGCGTCGTGGTGGTGGATGCCAATGACGGCATCGTGCTCGCCAACGCCCAGGCCGCGGATTTCCTCGGCGTATCGCCGAGCCTGCTCAAGCCCGGCACGCCGCTCTCTCGCCTGCAACCGGCCTTGCAGGCGACCGGCGACGCCGGCCGCGTCTTGATGGCGCGTCACGGCAATCTCAGCGCCACCACCGAAGTCTCGATGCCGGACGGACGCTGGCTGCGCATCAGCCGCAGCCCGACCCGCGACCAGGGCTTCATCGTGCTGTGCAGCGACATCAGCCGCCTCAAGACGCAAGAATCGTCGCTGCGCGAGACCAACCTGCTGCTCGACGCCGCACTGGAGAACATGACCCAGGGCCTGTGCCTGTACGACGCGGAGAACCGGCTCGAAGTCTTCAACCGGCGCTATCTGGAAATCTTCGGGCTGCCGCCCGACCGCATCAAGCCCGGCATCACTTTCAAGGAGGTGCTGGAGATCGGCGTCGCGTGCAACAATCATCCGGACAAGACCGTCGATCAGCTGTTGGTGGAGCGCGCACCGCTTTTCAGCGAGAATAGCGTCGGACCGCACATGATCGAGTTCGGCGACGGCCGCGTGGTGTCATGCCTTTCCAGCCCGACCGCCGACGGCCGCATGGTCGTGACCTATGAAGACGTCACCGAGCGCCGCCAGGCCGAGGCTAAGATCATGCACATGGCGCGCCACGACGCGCTCACCAATCTACCGAACCGCGTGCTGTTCCGCGACAAGATGGAGCAGGCGCTCGACCGCGGCGAGAGGCTCGCGGTCATGTTCCTCGACCTCGACCGCTTCAAGGGTGTCAACGATTCGCTCGGCCATTCGGTCGGCGATGCGCTGCTCTGCGCGGTGACCGAGCGCCTGCAGCGCGTGGTGCGCGGCATCGACACGGTGGCCCGCCTCGGCGGTGACGAATTCGCCATCGTACAAAGCAGCGCCCGGCCGACCGATGCCAGCGAACTTGCCGCCGAGCTGATCGAAACCTTCTCCGAGCCGTTCGAAGTCCACGGCCACCAGGTGATCATCGGCACCAGCATCGGTATCGCCATGGCGCCGGCCGACGGCAACGAGCCCGACCAGCTGTTACGCAACGCCGACATGGCGCTTTATCGCGCCAAGGCGGAGGGCCGCGGCACCTATCACTTCTTCCAGGCGGAAATGGACGCCCAGATGCAGGAGCGCCGGCGGCTCGAGCTCGACCTGCGCAAGGCGCTCATCGCCAACGAATTCGAGCTGTATTACCAGCCGATCGTCCAGATCGCGAGCGGCGAGGTCGGCGGCTTCGAGGCGCTGATCCGCTGGAATCATCCCGAACGCGGCGTGGTCATGCCCGGTGCGTTCATTCCGGTCGCCGAAGAAATCGGCCTGATCGTGCCGCTGGGCGAGTGGGTGCTGCGCAAAGCCTGCATGGACGCCGCAGCGTGGCCGGTCAATCTGTCGGTCGCGGTCAATCTGTCCGCCGCGCAATTCCGCAATCCGATGCTGGCGCTGTCGGTGGTGTCCGCGCTCGGCCAGTCGGGTCTGTCGGCGTCGCGGCTCGAACTGGAAATCACCGAGACGGTGCTGTTGCAGGACGACCGCGCGGTGCTCGATACATTGCATCAAATCCGCGATCTCGGCGTGCGCATCTGCATGGACGATTTCGGCACCGGCTATTCCTCGCTGAGCTATCTGCGCAGCTTCCCGTTCGACAAGATCAAGATCGACCGCTCCTTCGTCAGCGAGCTCGGCAAGGAAAACGACTGCGTCGCCATCATCCGCGCGGTGACGCGGCTCGGCTCGAGTCTCGGCATGACCACCACGGCCGAGGGTGTCGAGACCGAGCAGCAGCTCGAGATCCTGCGCGCCGAAGGCTGCGTCCAGGTGCAGGGCTATCTGTTCAGCCGGCCGAAGCCGCTCAAGGAAATCCCCTCCATGCTGCGCGAGCTGCGGCCGCGCATCCGCGCCGCGTAGGCAGGCTCCGCCCAATCGCGGTTCCGCAAGCGTCCGCATCTTGGAAATGCCGTGACGCTTCAACTCACTAGCATTGCCGCACGGCCACCACCTCCTATATGCCGTTGGACTGGCTTGCCCTCTGGCAATATCGGCCCCGCGAGGGCAAACTGCGCCTTTGGAGACCGGAATGGCGCTGCGCGACGTCAAGCTCGACGATAAATACGACCTCGGCCAGCGTCGCGTATTCGTGACCGGCTTCCAGGCCCTGGTCCGCCTCTGCCTCATGCAGAAAGAGCTCGACCGCCGCAACGGGCTCAATACCGCGGGTTTTGTCACCGGCTATCGCGGCTCGCCGCTGGGCGGGCTCGACAGCCAGTTCCTGCGCGCCAAATCGTTCCTCGACAAAAGCGACGTCCGGTTCCAGGGCGGCATCAACGAGGACCTCGCCGCCACCGCGATCTGGGGTTCGCAGCAGGCCGAACTGCGCGGCGAGGGTAAATACGACGGCGTTTTCGGCATGTGGTACGGCAAAGGGCCCGGCGTCGACCGCACCGGCGACGTGTTCCGCCACGCCAATCTGGCCGGCTCCGCCAAACACGGCGGCGTGTTGGCGCTGATGGGCGACGACCACACCGCCGAATCGTCCACCACCGCGCACCAGTCCGAATATCACTTCATCGATGTGATGGTTCCGATCCTCAACCCGGCCGGGGTGCAGGAAGTGCTCGATTACGGCCTCTACGGCTGGGCGATGTCGCGCTTCACCGGCACCTGGGTCGCGCTCAAGACCATGCACGAGACGATAGAGTCCACGGCGGCGATCGACGGCAGCCTGGATCGCTTCAGCATCGTGACGCCGACCGATTTCCCGATGCCGCCCGGCGGCCTCAACATCCGCCTCAACGATCCGATCCTGGCCCAGGAAGCGCGCCTGCACGATTACAAGCGCGACGCCATGCTGGCCTTCGTGCGCGCCAACAAGCTCAACCGCATCATCACCTCGGGCGGCCGCGAGCCGAAGATCGGCATCATCACCACCGGCAAGAGCTATCTCGACGTGCGCCAAGCCTTCGACGAGCTCGGCATCGACGAGGTCAAGTGCAACGCGCTCGGCATCCGCCTGTTCAAGGCCGGCTGCGCCTGGCCGCTGAGCCAGCGCGAGCTGAAGGAATTCGCGCAAGGTCTCGATCTCATCATCGTCGTCGAGGAGAAGCGCTCGCTGCTCGAAGTGCAGGTCCGCGAGGAGCTTTACGGCACGGCGAACCAGCCGCTCTGCATCGGCAAGCGCGATGAAGCGGGCAACTGGCTGTTCCCGGTCAAAGGCGCGCTCGATCCCAACGAAGTCGCGATCTGCATCGGCGAGCGGCTGCTGAAATATCATCGCAACGACGAGCTCATTGCGCGGGTGGCGCGGCTCAAGGATTTTCAGCGCATCGCCGCCGAGACCCGGGACGTTGCGCAGCGCATTCCGTATTTCTGCTCCGGCTGCCCGCACAATTCGTCGACCGTGGTGCCCGAGGGCATGCGCGCCTATGCGGGCATCGGCTGCCATTACATGGCGCAATGGATGAACCGCTCGACGCTCGGCTACACCCATATGGGCGGCGAGGGCGCCAACTGGGTCGGCGAGGCACCGTTCTCCAACCGCAACCACGTTTTCCAAAATCTCGGCGACGGCACCTATAACCATTCCGGCTACATGGCGATCCGCGCCGCCATCGCCTCGAACACCAACATCACCTACAAAATCCTGTTCAACGACGCGGTGGCGATGACCGGCGGCCAGGCCAATGACGGCGGGCTCACCGTGCCGCAGGTGGCGCGCCAGGTCGCCGCCGAAGGCGCCAAGCGCGTCGTCGTGGTGACCGACGAGCCGGACAAATATCCGTCCGGCACGGAATGGCCGAAGGGCCTCACCATCCATCACCGCGACGATCTGATCGCGGTGCAGAAGGATCTTGCCGAAGTCCCCGGCGTCACGGTGCTGATCTACGACCAGACCTGCGCCGCTGAAAAGCGCCGCCGCAGGAAGCGCCACACCTTCCCGGATCCAGACAAGCGCGTCGTCATCAATGAGCTGGTTTGCGAAGGCTGCGGCGATTGCGGCGTGCAGTCGAACTGCGTCTCGGTGCAGCCGCTGGAGACCGAGTGGGGCCGCAAGCGCCTGATCGACCAGTCGAGCTGCAACAAGGATTTTTCCTGCGTCAAAGGCTTTTGCCCATCCTTCGTCACGGTGCACGGCGCCAAGCTGAAGAAGGGCGTCGGCGTCGCCGCCGATCATGACCTGCCGGCGCTGCCCGAGCCGAAACTGCCGGCGATCGACCAGACCTACAACATCATCGTCACCGGCGTCGGCGGCACCGGCGTCGTCACCATCGGCGGCATTTTGGGCATGGCGGCGCATCTGGAAGGCCGCGGCGTCGGCGTGCTCGACATGGCGGGCCTGGCGCAGAAGGGCGGCGCGGTGTTCAGCTACATGCGCATCGCCGAAAATCCAGACGCCATCCACGCCATCCGCGTCGCCGCCGGCCGCGCCGACCTGATCCTCGGCGGCGACATCGTGGTCGCCGGCACGCGCAAGATCTTGGCGTCGGTGAAGCACGGCTCAACCGAGATGGTGGTCAACACCGCCGAATTCATGCCCGGCGAATTCACCCGCAACGCCGATTTCTCGCTGCCGAGCGAGCGGCTCAAGCGCACCATTGTGGCCGATGCCGGCGCCGACAAGACCCATTTCATCAACGCCAGTGGCATCGCCGCAGCCCTGTTCGGCCAGTCGATCAGCGCCAACATGTTCATGGTCGGCTACGCTTTTCAGCTCGGCGCCATCCCGCTGTCGGCGGCGGCAATCGAGAAAGCGATTGAACTCAACGGCGAAGCGGTGGCCATGAACCGGGCCGCGTTCCACTGGGGCCGCCGCGCCGTGGTCGATCGCGCCGCGGTTGAGAAGCTGGCGAAGCCCGCGACCGCCATTGCCAGCGACGCGCGCCGGCTGTCGGAATCCTTCGAGGAGACGGTCGAGCGGCGGGTGAAATTCCTGACCGCATATCAGAACGCGGCTTATGCGGCGCGCTATCGGACCCTGGTCGGCAAGGTCAAGGCGGTCGAGGCCGTGCGCACGCCGGGCCACTGCGAGCTGACCGAGGCGGTGGCGCGCTATCTGTTCAAGCTGATGGCCTACAAGGACGAGTACGAGGTGGCGCGGCTTTATACCGACGGCGCGTTCCTCAAACAGGTCGAGACCGAGTTCGACGGCGACAACCTGCGTTTCGAATTTCACCTGGCGCCGCCGCTGTTGGCGCGCCGCGACAAGACCACGGGCCTGCCGCGCAAGATGAGCTTCGGTCCGTGGATACTGCCGGTGTTCAGGCTGCTGGCAAAATTCAAAGGCTTGCGCGGAACGCCGTTCGATCCGTTCGGACGTTCGCTGGAACGGCGCACCGAGCGCAAGCTGATCGGCGACTACGAAGCGATGCTCGACG
>JBAUYI010000479.1:0-10509 GCA_049584715.1 Xanthobacteraceae bacterium | reverse complement strand
CGCACCACGCCGTTGACCTGGGGACGCCAGGCGTCCGTTGCGACGAGAACGCGCATCAGGTTGCTCTCCGCCGGGAACCGATGTTGTCGAATCGCGTGCGACGACAATTGCCATTTCATGTCTCAGCAGTGTGACGGCCGCGACATAAGCGCGACCGTTTGTCCGCCCGGCGCGTTACATTGTTGTTACAAACAAATGAAAAGTTGCCGCAGCGAATCGTCGGACCGGGACGCCGGTCGGATCGTTCGCCTGTTGCAGCAGGCCGATACCCAACGTGACGAGCAGCACCGCGCGCACGGCCGTCGGAAAACTCGGCCGCAATTGGCTCGGTGTTGCGCTCAGCGTCTTGATCGTCGCCGGTGTCGGCGCCGCGCTCTGGCATTTGCTGCGCGACATCGACGCCGGCAAGGTGATTGCCGCGTTTACCGCGCAGCCGATCCGCAACGTCTTGATCGCCGGCGTCTTCGTCGTCTTGGGCTACATCACGCTGACTTTCTATGACGTGTTCGCCCTGCACATCATCGGCCGCCGCACGGTTCCGTTTCGCGTCGCGGCGTTGGCAAGTTTCACGAGCTACACGATCGGGCATTCGCTCGGTGCTGCGACCTTGACCGGCGCCGTGGTGCGGCTGCGCGTTTATTCCGCCTGGGGCTTGAATGTTCTCGATATTGCCAAGATCGCTTTCGTCACCGGCATGACGTTCTGGCTCGGCAACGCTTTCGTGCTCGGCGGCGCCATAGCGTATGCGCCGGAAGCGGCAAGCGTCATCGACCACCTGCCGCCTTGGATCAACCGGATCATCGGGCTGTCGGCGCTCTTCGGCATCGCCTGCTATCTGGCCTGGCTCGCGCCGCGGCCGCGCACCGTCGGCTACGCCGATTGGAAGCTGGTATTGCCCACGATGCGCCTCACTCTGGTCCAGACCGGCATCGGCGCCATGGACCTCTGCCTGGTGACGGCCGCGATGTACGCCTTGCTGCCGCAAAGCCCCGCGGTCGATTTCGTGCCGGTGCTGGTCATCTTCGTCACCGCCACCTTGCTCGGCACCGTCAGCCATGTCCCGGGCAGCCTCGGTGTCATCGAAGCGGCCCTCCTCATCGGACTGCCGCAATTTCCCAAAGAGGAGCTGCTGGCGGCGCTGTTGACGTTTCGCGTCGCCTATTTCGTGATTCCGTTCCTGCTCGCCACGCTGGCGCTGGGCCTGCGTGAGTTCGGCCTGGTGGCGCGGCCGAGGATGGCGTCGCCGCCGTCGTGATGCCCGCTACCGCGGTTGAAATTCTGCGCTATGCTTGAACGGGCCCAAACCAGGGCCAGCCGCAGATTGTGGGTCGTCCCCTGCCGTGAGCCCTGCCCCTTCCTCGCCTGCCCTGCGCATCGGTGTCAGTGGCCACCGGGTACCGCCGAAATTGCCGGAAGAGTCCGAAGCGCCGTTACGCGCGCTCGTCGATCGCATCCTGGCTGCAATCGCCGCCACGACGCGCAAGGCGAATACCGCAACCGCACTCGTCATCGTCTCCTCGCTGGCGGAAGGGTCGGACCGCATCGTCGCCGCAGCGGGGCTTGCGGCCGGCTTTGCATTGCAGGCCGTCCTGCCGTTCGACAGGGCCGAGTACGCACGTGACTTCGAGACGCAGATGTCGCGCAGCGAGTTCGAAGAGCTACTCGCCCGCGCCCGCGATGTGTTCGAGCTTGACGGCGATGCCGATCAACGCCCACGCGCCTACGAGGCGGCGGGCCTTTTCATGCTGGCAAATGTCGACGTGTTGATCGCGATCTGGGACGGCGCGGTGGCGGCCGGCGTCGGCGGCACCGCACAGATCGTCGAGCGCGCCATCGCCGATGGTATCGTCGTGGTGTGGATCGAGCCGAGCCATCCGAACGCAATGCAAATATCGTGGCCGGGCTCAGCCGCAGCGCCGGCCGGCTCGAAAAACACGTTTCGCCCGGCCGATGTGCCAGTCATCGCACGAGCGGTCGAAAAAATTCTCGCTTCGCCGAAGCGATAATCAAGAGACCATCGCGACCAGGGGCATAGTCCGCATGAACGACGCAACCACAGCCACCTTCGAGAATTCCCGCGACCGCCATCTGTTCGGTCCCGGGCCCAAGCGAATATTGGCGCTCGACGGCGGCGGCGTGCGCGGCGCGCTGACGGTGGCTTTTCTCGAGCGCATCGAAAAGCTGCTCAGCGAGCGCGACGGCAAAGACGTCCTTCTTGGCGATTATTTCGACCTCGTCGGCGGCACTTCAACCGGCGCGGTCATCGCCGGCGCGCTGGCGCTCGGACACCGCACGGCCGAAGTGAAAAACTTCTATCTCAAGCTGGCGCCGTTCGCCTTCAAGCGCCAGCGCTGGCGCATTCCGTTACTGCAGGCGAAATTCGACGCTCGTGGCTTGCGCCACCAGATCGAGGCAGTGGTCGGCGACCGCGTGCTGCAAAGCACCGACCTGATCACCGGCTTTTGCATCATCACCAAGCGCATGGATACCGGCAGTCCCTGGATCATCTCGAACAATCCGCGGGCGCCGTATTGGGAGAGCAGCACCGGCGATATCGGCAACAAGGATTATCCGCTGGTCAATCTGGTGCGCGCCAGCACCGCCGCCCCGCATTTTTTCGATCCGGAGCTGCTGCCGATCAGCGAGAACAAAACCATGCTGCCCGACGCCGTGGCCAAGCCGCTCAACGTGCCGTGGCCGGCACGCGCCGTACAGGCCCTGTTGCGGCGCCTCGGCGTCGGGCCGCATGCCGATATCGATTCCAGCACTTACGGCCTGTTTGTCGATGGCGGGGTGACGCCGCACAACAATCCGTCGCTGGCGCTGTTCCAGATGGCGACGTTGAGCCCATTCAAAATCAAATGGCCGACCGGACCGGATCGCCTCACCGTCGTCTCGGTCGGCACCGGTACCTATCGGCCGCGGCTATCGTACAAGAGCTTGGGATTCGCCCGCTTCACCAAGCTCGCCTTTCACGCGCTCATCTCGCTGATGACCGACGCCGAGATGCTGGTGCTGGCGCTGATGCAATGGATGGGCGAATGCCCGGCACCGTGGCAGATCAACTCCGAAGTCGGCACTCTGGCCTCGGATCTGCCGCCGGGCGGCAAGATGTTTCGCTTCCTGCGCTACGACGTGCGGCTGGAAAAGGACTGGCTGGCGCGCGAACTCAACTATGACGTGAGCGACGATGCTCTTGCCCGCCTGCGCGGCATGGACGATCCCGCCGCCGTCCATGAGCTTTACGAGATCGGCCGCAGAGCCGCCGAAAAACAAGTCAAATTAGAGCATCTGATCGGCTGATGTTGCCGCACCGTTGGCGAGGCCGCCGGGCGAGTCCTGCATGATCCGATTGCGCGTTCGTCGCGCAAGAAGCTTCCCGAGGCGGCAGGCAGCCGAACACGTCCGTCGGCGTGGCAAAGTTATCACAGAAATTTGGATTCTGTACCCGGACATCTTTTCCTGCGTAGCGCCCATGCTACGCTCGTTTTGGGTGGGCTGCGTAAATCCGGTTATCCGGTTCTGCGTATCCGATACATTAGTCAGTTCCTCGTTGTATCGGCGGGACGTCCGTGAAAAAGAGTATTGCGTGTATCGCCGCTTTGCTTGCGTTCGGCTTGACCGGCGCGATGGCGGAAGAAATGGCGGTCCCGCCGTCGCAATTCATCACCGCGAGAGTGCCGTATCTGGCCTGGACCGGCATTTATGTCGGCATCAACGGCGGCTTCGCCTGGAGCAACTCGTCCGTCGCGTTTGCGGCCAATGATCCGGCGGCGCTGGCCGGCACCTGCGGCGGCGGCGGCGCTGGAGCTCTAAAGGGCCAGTGCATCAATTCGGTGGATTTTCGCCGCGACGGCGCCGTCGCCGGCGGCCAATTCGGCTACAACTGGCAGGTCAATTCGCATTGGCTGGTCGGCGCGGAAGCCGATTACCAGTGGTCCAATCTCGACGGCTCGGTGAGTTCGCCGTTCCGGCTCGGCGGTGTCGGCGCAACCAACATGGTTGCGAGCCAAACCGTCGAATCGTTCGGCACGGTTCGGGCGCGGGCCGGCGTCGTGCTGGCGCCGCCACTCTTGCTTTACGGCACCGGCGGGTTCGCGTTCGGTCAAGTGCACGAAAATCTCCGCGTGCCCGCCGTCACCACCGGGGGTCTACCTCCTGCCGGTGGCTTCTCGTATGCCTGCACCATCGGCACCGCTTGTTTCGCCGGCTCGGCATCGCAAACCGCGCTTGGTTGGAGTGCCGGGGCCGGCGCCGAATATGCGATCACGACCAACCTGATCTTCCGGACCGAGCTGCTCTATGTGCACTTGAGCGCGCCGACGGCGACGGCAACCGCTACCGCCGTCACCGGCGCAACGGCGCCGGCATCTATCGCAGCAGGTTTCTCGCCGATCTACTTCGCCGTCATGCGCGCCGGCTTGAACTACAAATTCTAGGCAGGTTTTCGGGGGCAGTCTTTCGACACGTGTAGGACATAAAAAAGAACGGCCAAGATGACTTGGGAGTCGGCAATGTGGTGGCGTGTATTGCTTGTCGGGGCGTTGCTTGCCGGTGCGCTCGGCGCCTGCGCGGTCGTCGATCCGGTCGATAACCGATACGACACGGTCAGCCGCAGCCTGGCGAAGGCGCGCAACGAATCCATCTTCCTCAATCTCGTTCGCGCCAGCCACGACTATCCATTGAGCTTCACCGTCGTCGCCAACGTCACGCCCTCGCTCACCAATACGACGTCGTTCTCGCTGCCGTCGTTCCTACTCGGCCCCAGCGCCCGCCTCGCCACGGGGCCTGCGCTAGCGCCGGGCTTCACGCCCGGGCGTGACGTCATCTTCGGCAACACCACGGCCGGCAACACCACCGCCGTCAGTACCAATTTCAGCGTGTCGACGCAGGAAACCAGCGCCTTCTATCAGGGCTTCCTGAAACCGATCGATTTACAGACCTTGGCTTATTTCATCCGCCAGGGCTATTCGCGAGAGCTGCTGTTCTGGCTGTTCACCGACGCGTTCACGCTGACGCTGCCCGGCCAGCCGCCGCTCGGCTACCACTACAGTCCGCCTGACGATTACGGTTGCTCGCAATTGGACCCGAAGCACCGCTGCTTCATCGATTGGGTCCACAACGCGGCCTTTACCGGCCTGACCGTCGAAGAGAAAACCGAGCAGGCCAGTGCCTCAAGCAGCGCGCCAAAGGGCGGCGCCGGCACAGGCTCGGGCGGGTCACCCAAAGGCACCTCGTACGCCCGCTTTTGCTTCAATCCGGTCTTGGCGCAGCAGGCGGTCTCCTCGGTTGCGCCGGCATTGGTGGCGGAAGCCCAAAGCAACCTGGACGTACAACGGACAATGCTCTTCAGTTCGAATATGACATGTGGATCCGATAGCTGGACTCCGGAACAGTACAAAGAAGTGGCGCAGCCCGACATCCTGCCGCTCACCTTCAACACCAAGAACGCTCCGAACAGCGCCCCGATCAGCTTCAGCATCACCCCGCGCTCGGCCTATGGCGTTTTTGTATTCCTCGGCACGCTGATGAGAATGCAGCGCGAGCACCTTGAGCCGTCGCGCTACGCCTTTATCCCGCCTAACCGCCCGTACGCGACGGAGCCACCGCTGCTGGAGACCGTGCACGAAGACCCGCAGCTGATGACGGTCGTGCAGAACATGGGCGGCGAATGCTTCGTGCACACCTGGTTCGCAGACGGCGATTACTGCGTGCCCGAGCAGGCCGCGACCACCAAGCGGATTTTCGGCCTGTTGGCACAGCTCATTGCCATCCAGACCGCCGCCGCCGACCTGTCCATCACCCCGGTCGTACGCGTGATTCAGTAAAAGGTCGAAGGTTCGCAGATCGAGCGCAGCGCAATTCAGGCGCGGACGCGATTGTCGTCCCGCACCAAGCCGGCGATGGAGCGGTCCGGTCCTTGGGCAAACAGCTTTTGCAGCATTTCCCGCTCGACTGGTTTCTGCAGGACCGGGATGTGGCGAAACCGGCTGTCGACGCTGTCGGCATCGTAGCCGGTGACGAAGACGAACGGCACGTGGCGCCGCGCCAAGATTTCGGCCACCTGATAGACCATGCCGTCGCCGAGATTGATGTCGAGGATCGCGGCGTCGAACTCGCCGTCCTTGGCGGCTTGCAATGCGTCGGACGCGGTGCAAACCGGACCGACGATCTGGAAGCCGAGTTCGGTCAGGCATTCCTGGATCATGATGCCGACCAGCGCCTCATCCTCGACCACGAGCACGCGCGACTTGTCGACCTTGTTCAGTGCGATGGCCGCGCCGTTGCCGCCATTGGCCTGATGCGCACCGTCGTACTGCCGGGCCTCTCCGGTCTCCCGCAGCGCGATCGCCAGGTCACAGCGCAGCCCCTTCGGATTCCAATCGAACGTCGTCTGGCCGCCGAGCTGTTGCTCGATGCTGGCCTTGATGACCTTCAAGCCGAAGCTGCGCGACGACGGCGTCTTGATCGGCGGCCCGCCGCTCTCCACCCAGTGCAAGGTCAGGATATCGGACTGCAATTGCCAGGTCAGGCCGACCTTGCCCTTGAGCGACGACAGCGCGCCGTGCTTGGCCGCATTGGTGGCGAGCTCGTGCAGCGCCAGCGCGATCCCTTGCGCGGTCGCGGGCGACAGCGAGACGTTCGGACCCTCGAGCTGGACCTTGTTGCCGGTCCGGTAGGGCGCGAATTCCTCGGCCACCAGCGTGCCGAGATCGGCGCCATGCCAGCGCGAATCCGACAATAACGTGTGCGCCAGCGCCAAGGCCTTGATGCGGCCCTCCACCGTCGCGACATAGTCATCGACGCTTTTGGCGCGCGTCAAGCGAATGATCGACTGGATGATGGCGAGCGCATTGCGGGCGCGGTGATCGACTTCGCGCGCCAGCAGCACTTGCCGCTCCTCGGCCTCCTTGCGTTCGGTGACGTCGATGGTGACGCCGCTGATCCGCACCACATTGCCGGCCGCATCGACACTCGCCGCGGCCGTGCCGGTGCACCAGCGCAATTCGCCATTGGGACGGCGCACGCGGAATTCGACCTGCTGCGTGCGTTCGCCCTTGGCCATGCGCAAAACCACCTGCCGCAGCGGCTCCCAGTCGTCGGGATGCAGCAGGTTGCGGATATTGTCCGTCGAGATCTGAAAACTTTCAGGCTCGACGCCGAAGATACGGTACTGGCCCTCGTCCCACGAACCGTGATTGGCCGCGATGTCCCATTCCCACGAGCCCATCTGGCCCGCCGCCAGCGCCAGGCTGCGGCCCTGCTCGCTTTGCACGAGCCGCATGTTCGAGGCTTCGAGCTCCGCCGTGCGCTCGGCGACATGGCCCTCGAGTTTCAGGTTCAATTGCTCGAGCTCGCGCGTCTTGCGGTAAAGCTCGACAAAGACCTTGACCTTGGCGCGCAGCACGTCGGGAATGACCGGCACCGGCACATAGTCCACCGCGCCCATGGCATAGCCGCGCAGCCGGTCGACGTCGGTCAGGTGGATCGCCGAAATGAAGATGATCGCCGTTTCGCTGAAACGCGGATGCTCGCGCAGCATGGCGGCGAGCTGGAAGCCGTCGAGCTCCGGCATGCAGACGTCGATGAGAATGACCGCGACGTCGTTTTTGAGCAGGAACTGCAAGGCCTCGCGCGCCGACGAGGTCTTGACCAGGTTCTCGTTCAGCTCATGAAGAATGACCTCGTAGGCGAGCAGCTTGTCGGGCTGATCGTCGACCAGGAGGACGTTGACTTTCTCGTTCATGATGCGGCCTTAGCGGTGCAGCCACATCCGCAGCGCGGACAACAGCTGTTCGGTGTTGACGGGCTTGGCCAGATAATCCGACGCGCCGGCTTCAAGGCATTTCTCGCGGTCGCCCTTCATCGCCTTGGCGGTGAGCGCGATGATCGGCAGACGGCGATAAGCGCGGTTCTGGCGGATCTTCTCCATGGTCTGATAGCCGTCCATTTCCGGCATCATGATGTCCATCAGCACGATGGCGAGCGATGGCGTCTTTTCGATCAGATCGATCGCTTCGTTGCCGGTTGTGGCGGTGAGCACGTTCATGCCGCGCCGCTCCAAGACGCTCGACAACGCGAAGATGTTGCGCGCGTCGTCGTCCACCAAGAGCACGGTGCGGCCGACCAGATCCTCGTCGGAGGAGTTGAGCCGCTCCAGCATCTGCTGCTTCTCGGCCGGCAGATCGGTGATGACGCGGTGCAGGAACAAAGCCGTCTCGTTGAGCAGGCGCTCGGGCGATTCCACGCCCTTGACCACGATGCTGCGCGCCATGGTGTGGAGTTGCGCATCCTCCTCGGCCGACAACTCGCGACCGGTAAAGACTACGACCGGAACGTCGGTCAGCGCATCGTCGGCGCGCATGCGCTCCAAAACCTCAAAACCCGACATGTCGGGCAACCGCAGATCGAGCACCACGCAATCGCACGGCCGGTTGCGCAAGGCCGCGAGCGCCTCGTCGCCGGTGCCGGCATTGACGATCTCGATGTCGTCGTGGCCGAGCAACTCGCGGATGCTCATCTGCTCGGCCTTGTTGTCTTCGACGACCAGGAGCCGCTTGCGCCGCGGCGCCGAGAACTCCTTGATCCGCGACAGCGCGTCGGCGATGCCTTCGCGCGTCGTCGGCTTGGTCACGAACGAGAAGGCGCCGCGGGCAAGACCATGCTGGCGGTCTTCGTCCAGCGTGACGATCTGCACCGGGATGTGCCGCGTCAGCGAGCTCTGCTTGAGCTGGCTGAGCACGTTCCAGCCCAGCATGTCGGGCAGGAACACGTCGAGCGACACCGCAGTCGGCTGATACTGCTTGGCGAGATTGAGGGCGTCGTCGCCGCGCATCGCCAACAGCGCCTTGAATCCCTTGTCGCGCGCCAGGTCGACCAGGATACGGGCGTAATGCGGATCGTCCTCGACGATGAGGAGAATGGCGTCGCCCGGCTGGATCTCCATGCGATCGTCGGGGATCGGCTCGACCGTCCGTTCCGGCGCCAGATGCGGCCCAGCGAGGTGCGCTACGGGCGCCGCAGCCGCTATCGCGGCGTGCACGGCCGTGGTCGGGCCGACATATCTGACCGGCAGATAGAGCGTGAACGTCGATCCGGAATTCGGCGTCGAGCGCAGATGGATTTCGCCGCCAAGCAGGCTCGCCAGTTCGCGGCTGATGGCCAGCCCAAGGCCGGTGCCGCCGTATTTGCGGCTGGTCGAGGCATCGGCCTGCTGGAACGCCTCGAAGATGATCTTTTGTTTTTCCAGCGGAATGCCGATACCGGTATCGGTCACCTCGAACGCCACGACCGCTGGCGCCTGGCTGAGCACCGGATGCTCGGCACCCCAGCCGCCGAGAGCTGAGGAGACGTTGAGTCGCACACCGCCCTGCCCGGTGAATTTGAACGCGTTCGACAACAGATTCTTGAGCACCTGTTGCAGCCGCTTGGTGTCGGTGGTGATGCTGCGGCCGAGATTGGGGTCGACGTGCACCTCGAACGACAGCTGGCGGTTGTCCGCCTCGTGGCGGAACGGCCGCGCCACCATGTCCACGAGGTTCGAGAAGAACACTTCCTGGGCATCGACCGTCACCGTGCCGGACTCGATCTTGGACAGGTCGAGAATATCGCTGATGAGGTTGAGCAGGTCGGTGCCGGCGCCGTGAATGGTGCGGGCGAACTCGACCTGCTTGCCGCTCAAATTGCCTTCCGGATTGTCGGTGAGCTGCTGGCCGAGGATCAGGATCGAATTGAGAGGCGTGCGCAGCTCGTGCGACATGTTGGCCAGGAATTCGGACTTGTACTTCGAGGTCAGCGCCAGCTCCGTCGCCTTCTCCTCCAGCGCGCGGCGGGCCTGCTCGATTTCCTGGTTCTTGCGCTCGACTTCGACGTTGCGCTCGGCAAGCTGCTGCGCCTTCTGCTCGAGCTGCTCGTTGGTCTGCTGCAATTCGCGCTGTTGCGCCTGCAATTCGCCGGCGAGCTGCTGCGATTGCTTGAGCAGGCCTTCAGTCTGCATCGTCGCTTCGATCGAATTGAGCACGATGCCGATCGAGGTGGTGAGCTGTTCGAGGAACATGGTCTGCAAGGTGGTGAATTCGTTGATCGAAGCCAGCTCGATCACCGCCTTGACCTGATTCTCGAACAGCACCGGCAGAACGATATTGTTGCGCGGCCGCACCTTGAACAAAGCCGAAGAGATCGGAACCGCGGTCTCGGGCATTTCGGTGATCAGCATTCGCCGCTTGTCGACCGCGCATTGGCCGATCAAACCTTCGCCGAGGCCCAAGTTCCGCGGATGGCCGTTGGCGCCATCGTCGGCATAGGCCGACAGCAGCGCGAGCCCGTGCGCCTCCTCAGCTCCCATCTGATAGATGACGCCCTGGTGAGCGTTCACCAGCGGCGTCAATTCGGACAGCAACAGCCGGCCGACCGTGGTCAGGTCGCGCTGGCCCTGCAGCATGTTGGTGAATTTGGCGAGGTTGGTCTTCAGCCAATCCTGCTCGGTGTTGCGGTCGGTGGTGAGCCGCA
>JBAUYI010000478.1:0-11016 GCA_049584715.1 Xanthobacteraceae bacterium | reverse complement strand
AAAGACACGAACGCATCGAGCGGCAATTGCGTGCGCGCGATCACCTTGCCGTTGCTGGTCGCGACCGAACCCTCACTGGCAAAATCGTGGCATTGCCAGCAGCCGTGCTGGATGAAGGCGGTCTTGCCCTTCTGCGCGTCACCGTCGGCGAGCGCAGCGCCGCAAGCCATCAACAAGACAACGGCCGCGACCGAAACTTGAACCAAGCGCATAAACATTCTCCTCAGCGCGGCTGCGTCAGCACGTTGACCAGCGCCGGCTGGCCGGATTTGACCACGGCGACCGCTTCCTTGATCGCCGGCCCGAGATCGGCCGGATCGGTGATCGGCCCCTTGGCCCACCAGCCCATGGACTTCGCCAGGTCGTGATACTGGATATCCGGGTTCATGATGCTGGTGCCAATGGGCGCCAGATCGTTGCCGATATTGGCGACCCTGTTGCGGAAATTCGACAGCCGCTGCACGTGCATCACCTCCTGGTGAGAGCCGCGATTGTTGTGCATCACCGCGAGCAGCGGAATCTTGTGCCGCGCCGCGGTCCACATCACGCCGGGCGCATACATGAGATCGCCGTCGGACTGGATCGAGACCGAGAAGCGGCCGAGGTCGCGGTTGCCCAGCGCTGCGCCGACCGACGCCGGCGCGCCGTAGCCGACGCCATAGCCGCCGGACCAGCCGAGCCACTGGTGATGCTTCTCCATCGGCCACAGCCGGTTCGCCCAGTTGCTGGTATTGCCGGACGTCGAGACCAGCGACCAGTCGAGATCCTTGATCTGCGCGTAGGTCTCCATGACGAGACGCGCCGTGTTGATCGGGCTCGCATCCCAGGCGATGGCGGCCGCCTGTTTCACTGCATCGAGCCCCTTGGCATGGGCGGCACGGATGGCGTCGCCGCGTTTGGTCATCGCATCTTTGCGGTCGCCGGAGATCGCCGACTTCACCGCTTCGATCAGCGCCGGCAAGGTCGCCTCGGCATCGCCCGGCATCGACACGTCGATGCTCTGGAAGCGCTGGAAATCCTGATAGTTCGACTTGGTGAGCAATTCCGTCGAGCTGATGCTGATCAGTTTTGTGCCAGGCTTGATCTTGGTGGTGTTGCGGCCGATGCCGTCGTCGCCATTGTCGATAAAGCCGTTCACCGTGTTCCAGTAATCCGACAGCTCCAAGCCGATGATAACGTCGGCCGGGCCGATCACGGTCGCGGGACGGCTGAGCGGATGGGTGTTCGGAAAATTCATCCGGTTGCCCTGATCGACCACCGGCGCCTGCAACAGCTCGGCAAACTCCACCAGGCGTTTGACGCCGTCGGGCGTGCGCGCCATGCGATCGACCACGATGACCGGCCGCTCGGCGTTGACGAGGAGACGCGCAGCTTCCTTCACCGCGCCGGAATCGCCTTGCGGCGGGGCGCTGGCGAAGAATTTCGGAATGTAGAGCTTTTCGCCGTCCTCGCGGATCGGCTCGGTCTGCAAGCCGCCGTCGAGCGACATCATCACCGGGCCATAAGGCGGTGTCGTCGCGATCTTGTACATGCGCACGAAGGATTGCGCGAAATGCTGCGGCGACACCGGGGTGTCGTCCCATTTGGTGTAGTCGCGCACGATGGCGTTGATGTCCTGCGCGGAATGGAAGGTCGGCACGCCGGGCGCGCGTTTTGCCGCGTCGAGATCGTTGCCGCCCATGATCAGCACCGGCACGCGGTCGCACCAGGCGTTGTAGACCGCCATGGCAGCGTGCTGCAGCCCGACCACGCCGTGGACCAAGGTCATGATCGGCTTGCCGGTCGCCTTGAAATAGCCGTGGCACATGGCGACGCCGGATTCCTCGTGCATGCAGGTCAGGAACTCCGGCATCGTGTTCTTGCCGTAATTGATCAGCGACTCATGGATGCCGCGATAGCTCGAGGCCGGATTGGCCGGCAGATATTTGATGTCGAGCGTCTTGATCACATCGACCATGAAGTCGGAACCGGGCGTGCCGTTGTCGCGCGACGGCAAGGGCGCTGCGCCGGTCTCGGCGGCGGCGACACGGGCGTTTGGCGGCAGCGCCGACGGCAGTCTTGGCTGCGGTTCCGCCGCAGTCGCGGCATTGGCAGGGCTGATGGCGCCGCTGGCACCCGCGACGGCGGCCGCGGTAAGGAACCTGCGGCGGTTGAGCTTTGGGCCTGCATCCTTTTTGGGCATTGTTATCTCCCCTGACATCGCTTGGTTCTCGCGCCGTGGGCGCACGGCGGCGAAGCAATTGCGTTTGAAACTACCATATCGGCAACGCCGCGGCATTGCACGGGTCATGCGGGTGGCATGCGCCCGGCGCCGTCCTGTTTCGCCGCGTCGGGCACCCCTGCCGCGGCGCTGTCGAAACCGACAGTTAACAAATTTCAACCAATGATGGCCGCTCCCGTCACGTTGGCGCTTGGATCAGGGAATGGGCGCGACACCCGCGCAATCAGCCAGCATTGCCGCGACCGCCGAGGCCGACGCGTCCAGCGCCGAGGCCCGCGCGCCGCTGTGCTTTGTCGTCGATACCGACGCCAGCATCCGGCATTTTCTGTCGCTGGTCCTGCACGGCTCCGGCATCGATACCGAAGAGCTGCCCGACGGCCAGGCGGTGCGGCCGGCGCTGACCCAGCGCCAGCCGAAACTCGTCTTCCTCAACATCGCGCTCGAATCGGCCGACGCCATCGAGTGCATCCTCGCGCTCTCGCGCGTCGGTTATACCGGCGCCGTGCAGCTCATGAGCAACCGCGGCTCGGCCGTGCTGGCCCACGTCAAGAGCATCGGCGAGCAGCATCACTTGCGCATGCTGCCCGTTCTCAAGAAGCCATTCGAGACCAGCGTGGTCCTGAAAGTCTTGCAGGACCTTCGACTCGGCGAGCCGCCGGCGGTCGCCGGCCGCGTCGATCTGCGCGACGCGCTACGCAACCGCTGGATCGAGTTCTGGTATCAGCCGAAAATCGACCTGCGCAAAAAGCAGCTCATCGGTGTCGAAGCCTTTTCCCGCGCCAGGCATCCGCAGAACGGCGTGCTGGAGCCGAGCGCGTTCATGCCCGGCGCCAGCGAGGGCGACCTGGTCACGCTGTCCGAACAGGCGCTCGATCAGGCGCTCAATGCGTGCCTGAATTTCTGCAAGCTGGGCGTCAATCTTCAACTCGCGGTCAACATCCCGATCAGCGCGCTGGTCAAGCTTCCCATGGCCGACATCGTGCAAAGCCACCGCGCCAAGTTCGAAAAATGGCCGGGTCTCATCATCGACGTCGCCGAAGAGCAGATCGTTTCCGATCTGTCGCTCGCCAACGACATCACCAAAAAACTCCAGCACCTCGACGTCAAGCTTGCCGTCGACAATTTCGGCCGCGGCTATTCTTCCCTGGTCCGGCTCAAGGAACTGCCGTTCGCCGAGCTCAAACTCGATCGCGCGTTCGTCACCGATTGCGGCAGCGACAAGGTCAACGCGCCGCTGTGCAAGACCGTGATCGATCTGGCGCACAATTTCGGCAGCATCGCTGTCGCCGTCGGCATCGAGAAGGCATCCGATGCACTGGCGCTGGTCAGCATGGGCTGCGACTACGGCCAGGGTTTTCTGCTCGGCCAGCCGATGCCCGAGGAGCGCTTCATTTCGCTGCTCAAGCAGCGCGCCAATCCGCCGGCGCGACCGGGCGCGGCCAAAGCGGCGGCGGCGCAGGCGCGGCGCGCGTAAGCTATTGCCGTTCGTCGCCTGCTAATGCGTCCAGGGGCTGCGCCGGGTATAGGCGAAATTGTCCGAATACGAGATGCGCGCGCGCTTGCCCGGCGTGCTCTCGAACACCTGATAGGCGATGCCGTGACGCTCGCAATAGGCGATCGCCTCTTCCTTGGTCTCGAAGAGAAGCCGCAGCTGCTGCTTCATGTCGCCCGATGAGGTCCAGCCCATCAGCGGCTCGACCATGCGCGGCGCTTCGGGCTCATAGTCGAGCACCCACTCCTTGGTCTTGGCGGTCCCCGACTGCATCGCGGTGCGGGCCGGTTTGTAGATGCGGGCGGTCATGATCGCGCCTTCCTCGGAGCCATCGTCGGCCGTGCGGCCGCGCGCGGCGGAATTAGCCGCTGCCGTCCGTATATATCGGCGGCATGCTGATCAAGGAAGCGAAATTGAGCGAGCCGGTCGGATAGGGCGAGGTCGGTCCATCGGTACCGATCCAGGCCACATAGGTGACGCCGTCCGCGATCGCCACCGCCGGCGCGTGCCAACTGGTGTCCTGAAACTTCCACCGCCGCACGTTGTTGGGATCCAATTTGTCGACGCCATAGAGCAAATAAATGTTGTTATTCTTGCCGGCATAGGCGGCGGCATAGCCTACGCCCGTGGTCACCAGCGCCGGCCCGCCAAAACACTGATCGTCAAAGACGACCGGGGGCGCCGGATTGTCGCTGCGCGGATCGGCTTGCAATGTCAGGTGATTGAACGGGTCATCGGCTCCGGCATAGGCGAGTTGTACGCCGCCGCCCGGAGCGATGGCGAGCGCCGGCGTATCGATGCTTTTGCGCAAAAGGCCCTGCGGACCGACGATCGCGGAAGCTTCATAGAGGGTCGGTGGGTTGACCGCGAATCCGCTCTGCAGCGTTTGGTCGTTTTGTGCGGTCAAGGCGATGATGACGTTGGATCCCGCCGACACCAGCGCGGGCCCGCCGATGCTCGGCGTCAGCGGCGTCCCACCGATCAGCAACCATTGTTGCGGCGACTGAAATGTCTTGCCGTCGTAGGACAACGCGCACCACATATTGTTGTCCGTGCCGATATAACCAAGCACCAGCCGGTCTTGGAACTGGATAAGGGCGGGTCGCTCCAGGCTGGTGATGTTCGGCAGCGGCGCCGCCTGAATCGCTCCGCTCTTCTCCATGCCGCGCGCGAAATAGACCGTACCGTCTCCGCCGCACCACACCATGACCAGCGTGGTGTTGTTGCTGCTGTCGGTCCAGGTCGTCATCGCCGGGCTCGCCACCGAGGCGTGGGAGTCCGTTACGGTCCGCCCGAGCCAACTGCCGCCGCAGCCCGCCAGGGCTCCGAAGGCCGCCGAGGCAAACAGCCCCGTCGCGCCGCGTGCCAGGAATTCACGCCGTGCCATATTCCGAGGCCATTGTGCTTGCATCGCAATCTCCCTCGCTCTGGCGACTACAAGATCGCGCGTCTGGCCCAAGAGTGCAATTAGAGATTGAATTTAACGCAACAAAAACATTGGTCGGGCAGCAGGGAAAGGCGGAACACCGTCAGAATCAATTGCGTTTTGTCAGAATCGCCCTGAGCAGGATCAAGGACTTAGCTGGTCGGGGCAGCAGGATTTGAACCTGCGACCTGCAGTACCCAAAACTGCCGCGCTACCAGGCTGCGCTATACCCCGCCGATTGCGGCACTGGATACATCGTTCACCCCGGCAAGCCAAGCAGCCCGCCGCCCGTGCTGCCGGCGCCCGATCAGTGGCCTTTGCCGAAGATCGAGCCGACGACCCGGTCGCCCGGCTTGATGCCGAGTCGGCTCGCCGTCCCGGCGATGACTTCGAGCACCGCGCGCACCGGAGCGCCAGATGGAATGAGGCGATCCGATTCCGGCTTGGCGCTCTCTTCGATGCGCGCGATCCGGCCATCCCCGCGAATGAAAATCATATCCAGCGAGATGTAGGTATTGTGCATCCAGAACGCGACCGGCTGGTCATGCTGGAAGTCGAACAGCATGCCCTGGCCTTCCGGCAGCTCCTTGCGGAACATCAGGCCGCGCTCGCGCTCCGCGTCATCGGCCGCAAGCTCGACGGCGAAGGCGTGGACGCCGGACGCGCTGACGATCTCAATGGTGTCCTGCCCGGCCGCTTGCGCCGGCGCGAGCAGGGCGAGCATGGCGCAAACGCCGACAAGCAATCCGGCGGCGCAACGCAACGCCGGCGTCCAGGCCGATGCAAGGCGAACAGTGCGTGCCGCTAAGAAGCCGCGTGCCGCTAGTGGGAGATGAGGCCGCCGCCGCCTTCGGGGCGAACTTCGGCCGCCATCATGCCCTTCGGCCCCGGTCCGTAGCGCACCAGGACGAACTGGCCGGGGCGCAGTTCGGTCAGGCCGAACCGGCGCAGCGTTTCCATGTGGACGAAGATATCCGGCGTCCCCTCCCCGCGGGTCAGGAAGCCGAAGCCGCGCAACCGATTGAACCATTTGACCTGTGCCCGTTCGAGACCGCTCGTCGGTGCCACAGTAACATGGGTCCGCGGCGGCGGCATCTGGGCCGGATGGATCGCCGTCGATTCGTCCATGGAGATGACGCGGAAGGCTTGCAGGCCTTTTGGCCGGGCCAGCACCTCGCAGATGACGCGGGCACCTTCATAGGCGGTCTGATAGCCGTCGCGGCGCAGGCAGGTGACATGCAACAGCACATCGGCCATGCCGTTGTCCGGAATGATGAAGCCGTAACCCTTGGCGACGTCGAACCACTTGATGACGCCGGACACTTCAATGACGTTCGCTGCCGACTCGTCATTGAGATCGACGTCGGGTTCGAGCCCCGGGTTAGATGATTTTTGTTCGATCCCGTCCGACGCCATGACGCCGAGGCCGCCGCTGTTGTGCTGGCGCCCCGCGCGGGCGCTTCACGAATCTCTTGATTCGAAGATAACACTCGCCATCAAGGGGAAAAGGACAAAAATGCAACAGTGGAATAAAAGCGTCACAGCCTGTGTAAAAGTAGCTTCAATGCACGATGAAGGACTCGAGCACCGTGCCGATGTCCTGACGCACCACAAGGTCGGCAATATCGTCGAACTCGGTCGCTTCGCGATTGATGATCACCAGCTGCGCGCCGTTGCGCTTCGCCGTCAGCGGAAAGCCGGCCGCCGGCCAGACCAGGAGCGACGAGCCGATCGCCAGAAACAAATCGCAATGAAGCGCAAGGTCTTGGGCGCGTTGCATTGCGGCATCGGGCATGGCCTGACCGAACGAAATGGTCGCGGTCTTGATATAGCCGCCGCAGCCGCAGTCGGGCGCACAGCCGTTCGCTGCATCCATGCGGTGCCGCACCCAGGAGAGCTCATAGCGCGCGTTGCAGTCGAGGCACGAAGCGTAAGTCGTATTGCCGTGCAGCTCGACCACGTGTTGCGGGGAAAACCCTGACGCCTGATGCAGGTTGTCGATGTTCTGGGTGATGACGGCGGGCACCTTGCCGGCGCGATAGAGGCTCGCCAGCGCCCGATGTCCGCGCCCCGGCCGGGCATCGCCGAACTGGTCGGCCATGGCAAAACGCCGCCGCCAGGATTCGTTGCGCGCCTCCTGGCTCGCCAGGAACTCGTCGAACGGGATCGGCTTGTTCTTGGTCCAAAGGCCCCCCGGCGAGCGGAAATCGGGGATGCCGCATTCGGTCGAAATGCCGGCCCCAGTGAATGGGACAACGATCCCAGCCTTGTGGATCAAGTCCGCCAGCTGGGACTTGGCGGTGTCGAGATCGGGTGCGATCATGCGGCCTGACCCTCAACGCATTGTCATATAGTCTTGCCCGAACCGACGGAGGTCCGACCATGAGGTATCTGCACACAATGCTGCGCGTGCGCAATCTCGACGCAGCGCTCGATTTCTACTGCAACAAGCTCGGGCTGACCGAGGTGCGCCGCCGGGTCGACGACAAGAACAAGTTCACGCTGGTGTTCCTGGCGGCCTCGGCCGACGGCGACCTGGTCGCCAAGGGCCCCGGCACCCGCCAGGCGCCGCTGGTCGAGCTGACCTATAACTGGGACAGCGAGGATTACGGCGAAGCGCGCTATTTCGGCCACCTCGCCTATGAGGTCGACGACATCTATGCGCTGTGCGACCGGCTGATGAAGGCCGGTGTCACCATCAACCGGCCGCCGCGCGACGGCATGATGGCGTTCGTGCGCTCGCCCGACAAGCACTCCATCGAGCTTTTGCAGAAAGGCGAGGCGCTGCCGCCGAAGGAGCCCTGGACCTCGATGCCCAATACCGGAAAATGGTGACGACACGGTCATCCCCGGCCGTGACCGCCAAGGGATTGCAAAGGGACCGCTTGCTTGCCGGTCAAAGCAAACCTCTTTATATGTCCGGCGCATTCATTGTCGCGCACGCACCGCGCTTCATCCGCGCCCTTCGTCTAGCGGTCCAGGACACCGCCCTTTCACGGCGGTAACAGGGGTTCGAGTCCCCTAGGGCGCGCCAGCTAACAAAATCAATGACTTAGCGGGCGGCTTAGCGACAGTAGCGACAGCTCGGACCTTTAGCCATTGGCCAAGTCCTGACGATTATCGAAAAACTTTTGTGGTTACGGGGAAAATACTGGTGCGGCCCTTGAATCCTTTTTCTCAGCAGGCGTTTATCGCAGAGCGATTGAGACGCGGACACCCTCGCGCTTCGGAGGTATAGCGGCCTTACGGTTGCGTTCGGCGTGTACTACACTTATGGTTATAAAATATTCCGCCGGGTTGGTTGGGGACAGATGATCCACGAAATCGAGTTTGACAAACGGCCAATAGACGCTGGGGAAATGCGGCCGCTTGTCGTCCATGCTGACTCGCCTTTGCAAGTGGAGATCAAATGTTTTGTGAGGATGCCGCCGCCGCCCGGTTATAGGCGATGCCATGCCTGCGGCGTAATAACCATTCAAAGCGGCGAACTGCACTTCATTAATGCCGACAGCGGCGTGTTCAAGGAAGAGGGTGGGCGTCTCGAAATCACGGTTTCTGATCGCTCAGGCGATATACGAAAATTCAATTTGGAGGTTCAGATTAAGACCATCGAGCCTGAGATGATACCGACAGCGACGGCCTGACATGTTGCCTAGTCCTAATGGGAACGCCGCTGACGCAGCTCAAACATTTCTACAAGATGCGTTGGACGTCGCTGAGGCAGCCCGCAAAAAATATGAGCGGCGGGCAACATACCGTTGGTGGCTTGCGGTGATTCTAAAAGCGATCACGCTACTCGGTGGCCTGTCGGTCGCGGTACTTACCATTGATAAGGTTATCCTCGGGATTGTAATTTCGGCCGCAGTCATCTTAGACCAGCTTTTTTCCAATTACAGCCGCATGATGACGGAGACTATCGCCGCCGCCGCCGTGGCCCGCACGGTCCGGAAAGTGGAAAACAATTATCAGGATCAGGTATTGGATGTGATCCAGAAAAATAAGGAAGGAAATGCCGCTGCCGCCCAGAGTCTGCTGCTCAACCTTGCTAGAACCTCCGCAAAGACGGTGCGCGAAGAAATAGATCGAATTCAAAGTGCTGTCGATAATGCCAACATCCAATTTCTCAGCAATCTCAATGTGGATAAGCCAGTACAGACTGCGCTACCTCAGGCAACGGAGACTCCTCAGCCTGCAGAATCCTCTGGACCACCGTCCAAGCCATAGCCAAAGAGTTCGGCAGGCGAAACTACTGGATTTCAAGCAGACATCTCCGCCAAGATTGCAATAGCTGATGTTGGCACATAGCGACGGATCGTATTCGAACGGCCTGCCGTCGCCTTCGGGACAAAGCGGACTTTTATAAGCGGGACACGACTAATCGCAAAACGCCGACGTGACGGCTTTTGTGAGATGCAAATGGGGTTGTCCAACCCTGGCCCATTTCCCCCGTTTGTGCTGCATTCGCGTCGCCTGGCCGACATGGGTCGGCGAAGTTCTCAACTGAAAATCAGGACGAACGCCGATGCCGCAGCAACAGCGCGGCGCCAGCGTGCTTGCCGCGCGACAAGCGCTATCCCGACAAGATCGCGGACGGCTGCGAGAAGCACCTAGCCGACGCCGCAAGATATGGACTGAGGTTCGACCCGACGCCGGCCCTCTCAACTCGGCGGCGTCAGGTCGCTTAAGGCTTACCTCGCATCATGGGTGTTTGCGTGCATCCATGAGCCGAACGCCTTTCGGGTCTTTTCCAGATAGCCCTGGACCTTCGGAGAATTCCAGTCCGCCCACTCTTCGCTGAACAGGCGGCTGAGGATGCCTTCGAGATCGCGCTCAGCCTTGGCTAGTTGCTCTTGCTTGGTCATTTGCATCACCTTCCTTTCGCCCGTCAGATGGCGACGGCCGTAGCGAAGTGCAAACGCCTTGGTTAACCGCCCAGGTCACGCCAACCTTCACGCAAAATCTTTTACCTTTAGAAAGCGCTCAAATGCTCTCGCCAATTCCTCGATTCGCGCGACGAACTTCAACTTATCTGGCCCAAATTGCGCTGCCGCTTGGTTCTGATCTTGCTCGGATGGCCACGCGGACGGGTTGAGAAGAAGTTTGGGAGTTTGAATCATCCGGAATGCCTCTTTAAGCAATTCTTTTAGAAGCAAATCAAGCGGTGCGTCCAGTAAGAACAGCGCCTGAGCACGCATTGCATTGGCCTTCCGAAACTCCGTCTCGGCGTCTTGTTTCTCAGAAATGGCCACCAACAATTCGTGAAAAGCCATGTAGATTGCAAAACGCCTGTCATATGAATCGCGGCGCAATTTCTCTCGCGAGATTTGCAATTGCCAACGCCCTATCAAAAACCCAAGTACTCCGATGACCACTGTCCCGAAGATTTGAGTCCAACCTTGAAACAAGATGGCTTCATGAGCGGGCATAACTACCCCCTAACTTGGCACCTGACGAAGCCGACTAGCTTTCTAGACTTAGTGTCCGCGTGCGCTTAAATTTTTCAACGACCATCGTGGCGCCGTCCTGTAGCAATTTGTCGAGCGTCGATTCCGTGAGCACGGCAATCATTTTCAGCTCGCGCCAGCGCTGCACTTCAAGATAGACCGCGACGGCTTTTCGGCCCTGTCGGCCTTGCTGCCTGATCGCGCCGGGTTTCGGTTTGCGCCCCATGCCCGAGTTCGTAAGGCATGTGCTGCCGCAGTCAAGGAGTTGCCTTTATCCCACCAATTGAGCATAGAAGAATTGCTACCTAGATGAATAGATGGTGCGCTAGCATAGCACCCACAGTTCCAGCACTGTTACGACGTCGTGCTTTATTCCTGTACGCCAACCGGCGCCTGCACGAAGCGGCTGACAATGCGCTGTACGTGAGCAACC
>JBAUYI010000477.1:0-3261 GCA_049584715.1 Xanthobacteraceae bacterium | reverse complement strand
CGTTCGAGCCGAACACGGTGCTCTGCTCCCAGGCGCCGATGGGGCTGTTCGGTCGCCACCAGTGGGCCAGTCGGCCGCCAGCGATCTGCACGACCAGCTCGAAATTTCCCGGCGCCCCGAAGTCGCCTTGGATGAAGGCCGGAAATCCGGCGACGTTGGTCGGTCCGAACACACCGCCATCCGCATATTTACCCGAGGTCTGATCGAAATACCAATGGTGCAGCCGATTCGTCGTTGTGCGGAACACCATCTCGAAATTGCGGTTGAAGGTTGTGGCTTGAGCGCTGGGGCTTGCTTCACAGTCGTTGGCAAACGTTTCGGCCAGTGCCCACTTGAGAGAAGCTCCGTCGCGCCAGTAATGCCGAACCGTGTTTCGAGGCGCCTTTGTCCAAAGCTCGAAGTTGTGGTGCGCTGCTCCGTCGCCGCTCTCGAGGATGGCGCCGTTGTGAATGTGGCGCTTCGTCCATGGGTCAGGATTGGTCGCGCCCAGCGCTACGCCGTACTTGACGTTGTTGTCGATGCCGCACTGGCCATAGCCGAACCAGCAGTAGCCGGCGTTGCCCCAACCCGTGCCCCAGGAATTGCGCATGAGCCACGCTTTCTTCGAGTCGTCGTAGCCGACGATGACGATGCAGTGGCCGCCCTCGGCGGTGTCCGACAGTTGGCTATACACGCCCGAAACGTCGGTGCCATACCAGAAATCCTCGTAGACCTCGAAGCAAGCCGAGATCGGACCGACCGCGTCGAGCCAGTTTTTTTGGTCCTCGATCGTATTGAGCGTCACGTAGCCGTCGATCTTGACGGTGCGACCCTCGCGGTCTGCGGTTGGCGTATATTTGAGGTTGCTCTCCTCATACGCCCAGCAGCCCGGGTCGGCGACGCCGTTGGACTGGATCCAGTTCAGAGCCGTCGCCGGGCCGCCGGTCTGGCCGCACGAGGCGCCGAGGCCATCGTGCACGTCGCCCTCCGAACGGAGGCTCCACACGCAATGCTCGATGCGCGTCATCGCTTCGACAACGCCGACAGCACTGAAGACCCAGCACGACTCGCACTGGCCTTGGTCCTTGATGTTCGTCAGCCAGGGCCATCCGAAGCGGCTTCGCCAATCCACGGATGCGGGCGGTGCGCTGGAGGCGGCAGCAGAGTCGGCTGGTCCGATCCGGGTGAGCGGCGCGAGCGTTTTCGCATCGATGAACCCTCGATCGATGCGCCGCCGCATAAGAAACGTATTGGCCGACACCGCGCTCAGGTAGGGAGCGATGTTGACGCGGGGAACCGCGCTGACCTTGGGCACCTTCGTCAGGTCGCCGCCAAGGTGAAATCTCGGCAAAGCAACATCGTCCTTGAAGCGCGGGTCGACCGTCCACTTCTGTCCAGTGGACACCAGGTCACGGCGCAGATCGCCGGCGGTGTTTATGTTCGGCATATCAAATGTTCCTCAGGTTGGTGCCAGCGCAGGATCAGCCTACACGGCGGGCCTCTCGTCGCACTCTTGGCGCAACTGGGATTACCGTTTTGCCAGGGTCGAAGAATGTGGCTTCCGGCTGGCAAACGCTATGAGCCCAGCATAAAATTTTGCTAAATCTTTGCTAAACATCTAAGATCAAAGGTTGTGTCGCAGTCGAAACTGAGCTGCGTTAAAATTTGACGCGGTGTGGACCAGCTCACATATCGGTTATTACAAATGGGGCGAAATTGGCTGCGGCCCGCGAGGCGGCTTTGCTGAGCGCGCGCTGGATGGAGGGGGCGAGGGTGCCGGAAAACCAGCGCGCGCACCAGCTCCGCTCGTCGGACGTTTTTCTCGGCGAGGGCTTCCGCCTCGATCGGCTGGGTCTGTCCCGGCTCGATGCCGGAGGCGCCGTGTCGCCAGTGGCGCTCGGTTCACGGGCGCTCGATTTGGCCTGGCTGCTGATCGAGCGGCGGGGCGAGCTGATCTCGAAAGACGAGATCATGGAGGCCGTATGGCCGGGAAGGGCTGTCGAGGACAACAACCTGACCGTCCAGATCTCGACGCTGCGCCGGGTTCTCGATCAGGCGCGCGGGGAGGGCAGCTGCATCCAGACGGTCGCGGGGCGCGGCTATCGTTTTGTCGCGCCGGTGACCCGGGTCGCGGCAGAGGTGCTCTCCGCCACGGTGCTTTCTCCCGCCAACGAACCGCGCGCGTTGCCGGACAGGCCGTCGCTGGCCGTATTGCCATTTCAAAACATGAGCGGCGACCCCGAGCAGCAGTATTTTGCCGACGGCATGGTCGAAGAGATCATCACGGCGCTTTCACGAATCCGCTGGCTCTTCGTCATCGCCCGCAATTCGAGTTTGACTTATGGCGGTCACGCGGTCGACGTAAAGCAGGTCGGGCGCGAGCTTGGCGTCCGCTATGTGCTCGAAGGCTCGGTGCGCAAGGCGGGCAGCCGGGTGCGCATCAGCGCTCAGTTGATCGAGACCGCAGCCGGGGCGCATCTGTGGGCTGATCATTTTGACGGCACCTTGGAAGATGTCTTCGAGCTTCAGGACAAAGTCGCCGGCAGCGTCGCCGGCATCATCGAGCCGACTTTGCGAGTCGCGGAGACCCGCCGCTCGTCCGACCGGCCGACGGCCGACCTGACCGCCTACGACTTCTAGCTTCGGGCCTGCGCGACCTGTATCTTTCCGGCCTGCGGTTGGCGGCGCGGAGAAGCGAGCTGGCAGCCACCCGCCGCCGTCTCCGGCCCCCTCACGATAAGGCGCACAACGAGCTCGGAAGCTTTAAGTCGCCGGGTCGCCGGTCTGCGCAAATCCGGGATCAGTGAACCGCGGCGCGGCGCGCCACGACCGCCAGCCACGCAATCGCCATAGTTGGGATGTAGCGTCGTTAGATCCGTGGTGGCGGCGCCGCGGCATCACGACTGCGGTTAAGAAGACGTGATCTCGACCTGATAAAACACGCGGAACAGGAGACGCGGAAATTAGGCGGCGTTTTGCGAACCCGTTTCGGAAATTCGGCCGCCTGACCGGGTAGCTGTTGTGGACGACAGAGATGCCGATATCATTATTTGGCGGAAACACCGCAGCACGGCCGGCGCACCCACTCCCTCGGCCCTCAGCCGCAGTGGCGGGGCCTCCTGCTTGTATTGTTTCTGCAGAAACAGGAGGAGAGCTGGTTAGCGACAGCTCTCCCCTCGAGTGGCGGTACGCCGGTCAGATATGGCGTCCGCGCAAATCGTTGTTGGTGCGGCGGTCGCCGGCGAGCCAGCGGGCGAGCTCGCTGTGGGCGTCCGCGCGGCG
>JBAUYI010000476.1:0-6389 GCA_049584715.1 Xanthobacteraceae bacterium | reverse complement strand
GGCCTGCACGGCGTCGCCGTCGCCTATGCCGAACCTTCGGAGGTGGTCGCCAAGAACGCGATCCGCCATCTGGCCGATTTCAAAGGCAAGAAAATCCGGATTTTTGCCTCCGAGTTCCAGTCGGCGTCGTTCAAGCGGCTCGGCACCACGCCGGTCGCCATGTCGCCCGGCGACGTGATGACGGCGCTCCAGCAAGGCTCGCTCGACGCCGCGGTCGCCGGCGTCGAACTGCTCAGCGGCCTGCACTTCTATGACGCCGCCAAATACATCACCCTGACCAACCACGCCGCGATCTTCTATCTCGTCGAGCTCAGCAAGAAATGGTTCGATGCGCTGCCTCCCGATCTGCAGCAGATCGTCGAGAAGGACGCCGCCAGCACCGTCACAAGCTTCCAAGCGCGCGCCCTCGAGATCGACAATACCGCGGCGAAGACCTGGACCGACGCCGGCGGCGAATTGATCAGCTTGCCGGCCGACGAGCAGGCGGAATTGCTGAAGACGCTGTCCAGCGTCGGCGCCGATATTTCGAAGGAGAAGCCGGCGCTGGCCGAGGCCTACAAGATCGTGAGCGAAGCCGCGCAGCGCAGTCAGTAGGCGCGGGCGCGCGGCCCGCTCTTCATGTCATCATCCGCGAAGGCGGATGATCCAGTAATCATCTGCCGCGCGATCTGACGATGCGGCGCATGAACATCGACGCCAGCGCTTACTGGATGCCCGCTTTCGCCGGCATGACAAAGTTCAACCGTCTTTGATGCCGGCTTGGTCGGCGCTCGTTTTCTTGTTGCTGTTTTCTTCTTGATCGTCCGACTGCCGCAGTTTTTCCGCGTCCGCGAGCAAGCGTTGCAGTATGACGCGTTTGTTCTCGTCGGTCTCTTTCGCAAGCAGCTCGTAAAAGTACTCCACGTCGCGTTGCGCAGTGATTTTATCGACCATGGCCTGCACTCGAATGAGGCGCCGCCCCGGCCTCCCCGCGAATTTAACGCGCGAAAGCAGATTTAGTCCAGCGAGTAGCCCGCATGAGCGCAGCGATCATCGCAAACCGCCGCCCTTCATGAGCTTGCGCGCCATAAGTCCGGCGGCAACGAAACATAGCGTGCCGGCCGCGGCGAGGATGAACGGCAGCGTCAGGTCCGAATTTTCGTCCGGACCGGAAATTTCATGGGCGCCGATCAGGCCCGCGAAGCCCAAGGCGATGAGCACGTAGATTGTGATGATACGCTGCTTGTTGTTGACGACTGGCGGCGGCATGGCCCGTTCCATGTTCTCACTTGTCGCCGAGCCCTAACACGTCGGCCATGGAATAAAGCCCGGGCTTCTTGCCGCGCGCCCACAGCGCCGCGTGCAACGCGCCGCGGGCGAAGATCAGGCGATCCTCGGCGCGATGGGTGAGCTCGACGCGCTCGGCAGGGCCGGCGAAGATCACGCTGTGCTCGCCGACCACGGTGCCGCCGCGCAACGACGCAAAGCCGATGTCGCCCGGCTTTCGCGCACCGGTCAGGCCGTCGCGGCCGCGCGCCGAATGTTGCACCAGATCGATGCCGCGGCCTTCGGCCGCCGCGCGGCCGAGCATCAGCGCGGTGCCGGACGGCGCATCGATCTTCTTGTTGTGATGCATTTCGAAGATTTCGATGTCGTAGTCGTCGTTGAGCGTCGCCGCCACGCGCTTGACCAAAGCCGCGAGCAGATTGACGCCGAGACTCATATTGCCGGATTTCACGATGGTCGCGCGCTTGCCCGCTTGCGCAATCGCCGCTTCCTCTGCGGTGGAATGGCCGGTGGTGCCGATGACGTGCACGAGACTGGCCGCCGCCGTCTGTTCCGCGAACGCCAGCGTCGCTCCGGGAATGGTGAACTCGATCAAGCCGTCGGCGGTTTTGAGAAGCGGCGCAACGTCGCTCACCACTTTGATGCCGTTGGGCCCGAGGCCGGCCAACTCGCCGGCATCGCGGCCGATCACGGCGGAGCCCGGCGCGTCAACGGCGCCGGCCAGCGCCAAGCCTTTGGTCGCGGCGATCGCCTGGATCAGCGTGCGCCCCACGCGCCCGCCGGCGCCCGCGATGATCACCCGCATGTCGGCCATGGGTTTTGTCTCCGGTTGGGGCGGGTATAGCGGGGCGGGCCAAGGTCAGCAACGCGGTGCACATTTCACCTCTCCCCAGAGGGGAGAGGTCGAGCGAACAAAGTGAGCGAGGGGGAGGGGGTTCGAAAGCGGAGGTTTTTCTCAGACGTCCGAACCCCCTCACCCCAACCCTCTCCCGTCCGGGGAGAGGGAGCAGTTAGAACTTCGGGCCGTCGTAGCCTTCGACGATGACGAGGTCGAATTCGGCCTTGCCGTCGCGCAGCTTTTTTGCCGCCTGATAGCCGGGCGAGCGATAGCAGGCGAGTGCTGATTGGTAGCTCGGGAATTCCAGCACCACGGTGCGGCTGCGTGAATTGCCCTCCGGCGTTTCCTGCTTGCCGCCGCGGACCAGATAGCGTCCACCGAACATGCCAAAAGGCGCCTGATCGGCCACCATGTAGGGCTTGTAGCCCTCGGCATCGGTCACATCGATGTGGCCGATCCAGTAGCCTTTGTTGGCCGCGGCCGCGGCCGCGGGCGGGGCGCCTGGAGACTGCGGCTGCGGGCCGTCGTAACCTTCGACGATGAGGAAATCGATTTGCGAATGCGGCAGGCGCAGCGGCTTGGCGCGCTGATATTCGTCGGAGCGGTAGCATGCGAGCGCCGTGGCGTAATCTGGAAATTCGCGCAACACATTGCGTGAGCGGGCGCGGCCTTCGACCACTTCCGATTTGCCGCCGCGCACCAGCGCATTGCCACGATACTTTTCGTGCGCCGGCGGCGTCGCCGCCATATACGCCTTGTAGCCTTCCGGATTGCTGACATCGATCTGCGGAATCCAATAACCCTTGGGCATGGCGTGCTCCGTCGAAAGGCCGCGAAAAACAGGATTACGGCTGCGGGCCGTCGTAGCCTTCGATGACGACGATGTCAGCAATCGCATGCGGCTGCCGCACCTTGATATTAGCCTGATATTCGGGCGAGCGATAACAGGCCAGCGCCGCGGCATAATCGGGAAACTCGATGATGACGTTGCGCGAGCGGCTGGCGCCTTCCGGATTTTCGAATTTGCCGCCGCGGACCACGAAGCGGCCGCCGAATTTTTTGAAGATCGCGGGGTTGGCCGCCGCATACGGCTTGTAGCCGTCCTCGTTGTGCACGTCGACGTGAGCGATCCAGTAGCCTTTGGCCATGATGGTTCTCCTTCTAGCTTTGTGCGCCTGAAATTTCTGCAACGATCGCTTCGGCTGCCGCCTTCGGATCGGCTGCCGCGATGATCGGCCTTCCGACCACGAGATAATCGGCGCCGGCGGTGATCGCGGCGGCCGGCGTGGCGATGCGCTTCTGCTCGCCGGGATCGCTGCCGGCGGGACGGATGCCCGGCGTCACCAGTGCCAGCTTGGGGCCGACGATGGCGCGCAGCTTCGCGACCTCTTCGCCCGAGCATACCAGGCCGTCGACGCCGATGGCGCGGGCCTGCTCGGCGCGGCGTGCGACCAGCGCGGAGACGCTGGTGTTGTAACCGGCCTCGGCGAGGTCCTTGTCGTCATGGGACGTCAGCACCGTGACGGCGAGAATGCGCAAGCCCGCCTCGCGCGCCGCGACGGCGGCCTTCATGGTCTGCGGATAGGCGTGCACGGTGAGGAACGTGGCGCCGAGCCGCGCCGCGCTTTTGACGCCCTGCGCCACGGTGTTGTCGATGTCATGAAGCTTGAGGTCGACAAACACTTTCTTGCCGGCGCCGGTCAGGGTGTGGGCGAAGACGAGACCGCCGGCAAAGGCAAGCTGGTAGCCGATCTTGTAGAACGACACCGCATCGCCGAGTTTCGCCACCATGGCCTGCGCGGCTTCGACCGACGAGACATCGAGCGCCACGATCAAACGGTCGCGCGGTTCAAGCTGCATCGATCGATCCCCTTGCGCGGTCACGCCAGCACACCCGCCAGCTCGACCAGCCGGCGCACCGCCGCCTTGAGAGCGGCAGCCAAAACTTCATCCTTCAGATTGTCCATGTCGTCAAACGCCTGATCGGCCCGCGGCACGGAGATCTGTTCCGGAATCACCAGGGCGCCGCAGCCGAGCTCGAGAATTTGCCGCAGCGCCATCAGCGAACGCATGCCGCCGCCGGAGCCGCGCGATGCCGCGCCGAGCGCGAAGACGCGGCCCTTGAAAGCCGTATAGTTCGCCTCGCCACGCGCGCCCCCGCGCGAAATCCAGTCGATCGTGTTTTTGAGGAGCGGCGTCACCGACGCGCTGTATTCCGGGCTGGTGATGAAGACGCCCTGGTGCGCCATCACCATGCGCTTGAGCTGCACCGCCGCGGCAGGCAATCCGGAATCCGCGGCGAGGTCGGCGTCGAACAGCGGCAGCGGATAATCCTCAAGCGAAATGCGCGTCACCTCAGCCTCGGCCAGCGCCAATTCCTTGGTCGCCAGCGCGGCAAGCCGCGCATTGTGCGAGCCGGTGCGCAGCGAGCCGGGGATGATCAGAATCTTCGGAGCAAACATGACGACCGGAGTTGGGACGACGGAGGACGGACGACGGAGGACAGATTAGCAACGTTCCGTCGTCAGGCTTTCCGATACACCCAGACCCGCGCCGGCGGCAGATTCATCCAAATCCGTTTGGAGGCTTCCGCCGTGAAACCGCCGAGCCGTTTCGGCAGCGGCGATGCGACCGAGTAGGTGAATTGCACGAACGGTGCGCCGGGAACCATCAGGTCGAAAGCGTCGCGGATGAGCCGCCAGCGTTCCCTGATTGGCTTGGTGACCAGCGGCAGGCCCGAGACGACGGCTGAGGCCGGCTGGACGAGCAGCGTTTCGAGCAGCCGGCGCAGGCTATAGGCGTCGCCCTGCACCAGCGTGGCCTCGGGGTAGCGCTTCTGCAAAATCCGGCAGAACGCCGGATTGAATTCGACCAGCACCAGGCGCGCCGGATCGACGCCGGCTTCGACCAGCGCCTCGGTGACCGGCCCGGTGCCCGGACCGAGCTCGACCACCGGCCCGGTGCTGTTGGGATCGACATAGCCGGCCATGACGCGGGCGAGAATTTTTCCCGACGGCGTCACCGCGCCGATCGACAACGGCCGTTCGATCCAGGAGCGGATGAAACGCACCTCGTCGTCGAGCCGGATGCCCCGCTTGAGCTCGAATTGCCGGACTTGGGCTTCGATCTTCTTGCCGATGCTGTTGCGTTTTTGCTCGAACAGCCGGATCTGGCGTTCGATCTTGCGCTCGATGAGGTTTTTCCTGATCTCCAGGAGACGCATCTGCCGCCCGATCTGCTGCTCGAATTTCTGGAGGGCCGGCAACGCCATGACATCCCAAGCCACAAAGGCATCCCACACGACAAAATCCTGACGTTTTTAAAACATCCAGCCGCCAAAGACCAGCCGCTGTAGCACCAACGCCCGAGCCGGTAAAAGGCTCATTCGGAATTGGCGCGCGAGCCAAGCTCGTTGATGAAGTCCTTGACCTTGCCCAGGAATCCCGTGGATTCCGGCTGCGTCGAGGACGACGATAATTTGTCGAACTCGGCCAGCAGCTCGCGCTGCTTCTTGGTCAGGTTCTGCGGGGTTTCGACCAGGATCTGCACGTACATGTCGCCGCTTTGCCGGGCGCGCAGCACCGGCATGCCCTTGCCGGAAAGCCGGAAGCGCTGGCCGGATTGCGTGCCGCCTGGGACCTTCACCCGGGTCTTGCCGCCGTCGATGGTCGGCACCTCGAACTCGCCGCCCATCGCCGCCGTCACCATGGAGACCGGCACCCGGCAATGCAGGTCGGCGCCTTCGCGCTGGAAGAACGGGTGGGAGCCGATCGACAGGAAGATATAGAGATCGCCCGGCGGTCCGCCGCGCACGCCAGCTTCGCCTTCGCTGGCGAGACGAATGCGGGTGCCGTCTTCGACGCCGGCCGGGATGTTGACCGACAAGGTCCGCTCGCGCGTGACCCGGCCGGAGCCTGAGCACGACGCACAAGGACTGTCGATCGATTGGCCGCGGCCCTGGCAGTTCGGGCAGGTGCGCTCGAGGGTGAAGAAGCCCTGGGCGTGGCGGACTTTGCCCTGGCCGCCGCACATCTGGCAGGTCTTTGGCTTGGTGCCGGCTTTGGCGCCGGAGCCGGAGCAGGCCTCGCAGGTCACCGAGGTCGGAATGCGGATCTGCGCCGCCTTGCCGGCGTAAGCCTCCTGCAGCGAGATTTCCATGTTGTAGCGCAGGTCGGCGCCGCGCTCGCGGCCGCCGCCACGGCCGCGCCGGCCAGCGCCCATGCCGAACAGGTCGTCGAAAATATCGGAGAACGTGGTGGCGAATTCGGCGCCGAAGCCAGCCGCC
>JBAUYI010000475.1:0-7249 GCA_049584715.1 Xanthobacteraceae bacterium | reverse complement strand
TTCTTGAACGTGGTGCCGGGATCAAGCCGCAGCCGCCGCATGCCGTAGAGGATGCGGCGATGCACCGGTTTGAGGCCGTCGCGCGCGTCCGGCAGCGCGCGGTGCATGATGGTGGACAGCGCATAGGCGAGATAGCGCTCCTCGAGCGCCTCGCGCAGCGCAATCTCCTGCACGCCCTCGGGATCGGGGGGAATCACTTTCTTGTTCATGGAAGGCTAGGGCTAACGCGGTTATGGCGCCTGAACAAGTGATGAATGGGCGTCCGGCAGCGTGGACGAGATGCGGCTGAGGGGTAAGATCGTTGCGGCACAGAATCGTTCCGCAGCAGCGGGTTCCAACGGAGGAATCACCATGCGCAAAGCTTTGACGATGTCGGTCGCGGCGGCAGCCGTCGGTCTAGGGACGGTATCACTTTGGGCGGCGCCCGCTGGCATCGTCGTCTTGCCGAATGCCACGCCGCCGACGCAACTGGTGCAGGAAAATTATGATTATTACGGCAGCTACACCACGGGCTGGGGATGGCGCTACGGCTTCAATTTCACCCCGGCCTGCCCGGCCCATTATCACTATTCCTGCTGGCCGGACCCGTATGGCTACCACCATTGCGGCTGTTTGCTGAATAACTAGCGCACTGCCTCAAGCAGAACGGCTTTCGGCTGCGGCAAATGCGTGCGCGATGGCAGTGACGAAACGCGCACGCGCCTCCGGCATCGCCAGGCCGCGCGGCGCGAACGCGTGCCGATCGAGAAAAAATCCGGTCATGGCAAATGCGTTTACGAGATCGCTGGCCGATGCCGGCGTTGCATCGTCGCGCAGAAAGGCCGGCAACGCCAGGAGCTTGTCGCGGTACGCGTCGCCGCCTGAGCGCGAGACGGCGCGGCCCGAGCGCGGCGACACATAGATCAGGTCGGTGGTTGTTCCATTGGCAGCGCAGGAACTCAGATCGAGGCCGAAACCAAGCTCGGCGAGAAAGGCGAGCTCGAACCGCGCGATCGAGGCCGCGGCGCTCAGGGGTTCGTCGAGCTGGTCGAGGATCGCGTCGAGCGTGCCGTAGATCGCTGCATGAGGCTCGCGCTCGGCGAGCAGCCGGCACAGTGCCGCGAGATGGGTGACGCCGTGCACGGCGTGCGCCGCCGCGAGATAGCCCGCGGCGCGCAGGTTGAGGCCCTCGACCACATAGTGGCCGAGATGCTCGTCGAGCCGCGCCCGCCAGGTCGCGCGCAATGAATTGCCCGGCTGCAACACGCCGCGCAACCGTGTGCTGTTGCCACCGCCGCGCACCAGCCCGAGATGGCGGCCGCGCTCTAGCGTCATCAATTCGAGAATGACGCTCGACTCGCCATGGCGCTTGACGCCGAGCACGATGCCTTCGTCGGTCCACTGCATGCCTACTTAACCCGCCGATTTAACTGCATGCAAATTGATTGGGCCAACTCGCTCACACCTTTCTCTATGAGAACAAGCTTAGTCGCATATTCCTTAGTTTGATCAAGCGAGGCTATAGGGACATCGCTTTTACCACTCTTTTTCACTCGTATTCCGAGGGCTGCAATGGGACCCAATTCATCAGATTGCGGGAAATTACCAAACAGATCGATGAGGGGCTGATGAGCTAGAATATTTCGGTGGTTTTTGATTGGTCGAATATCACTAATCAGTCTTTTCAGATAATCCCGCTCATACTCCAACAACCCTTTTTGCTCTTTTTCTTCACCAATTATGGTAAGCAGCGTCAATTTAGAGTCGATACTCAAATGAGTATGGAGCAATCCGCAAAATTGTTCGTCGACGTTTAGCAGCGATTCTAACAAATATGTCAGCGCATCTTCTAGCCATGACCATTTTATAAAAAACTGACCGATGGCATGAGATAGCTCATCTTCGCGCGTATCAAATGTCGCCGACATTAATCACTCCTTCGGGAATTCCAGGCCCATTTCCCGATACCGCTCCGGATCGTCGCCCCAGCCTTCGCGCACTTTGACGAACAGGAACAAGTGCACCGGCTGCTCGATCGCCACGGCGATATCGGTTCGCGCCGCGGCGCCGATCGCTCTGATGGCCTGGCCGCCCTTGCCGAGGACGATTTTGCGCTGGCTTTCGCGCTCGACATAGATGGTCTGCTCGATGCGCACGGAGCCGTCGCGAAGCTCCTTCCAGACTTCGGTCTCGACAGTCGACTGATAGGGCAATTCCTGATGCAGCCGAAGAAAGAGCTTCTCGCGGGTAATCTCGGCGGCAAGCTGGCGCATCGGCGCGTCGGAGATCTGGTCCTCCGGATAAAGCCACGGACCGGCAGGGACATGCGCGGCGAAGAAGCTTTTGAGATCGGCGACGCCGCTGCCGGAGCGCGCCGAGATCATGAAAGTCGCGGCAAAGGCCATGCGTTCGTTGAGCGTTTGGGTAAGCGTCAACAGCGCGGGTTTTTCGACCAGATCGACCTTGTTGAGCACCAGCACCTTGGCGGAACGGACATCGCCCAGCGTGCGCAAGATCGCCTCGTCGCCCTCGTGCAAGCCTTTGTCAGCGTCGATCAACAGCGCGACGATATCGGCGTCGTGGGTCGAGCCCCAGGCGGTCGCGACCATGGCGCGATCGAGCCGCCGCCGTGGTGAAAAAATTCCCGGCGTATCGACGAAGATAAGCTGCGCCGCGCCCTCGATGGCAATGCCGCGCACCAGCGTGCGGGTGGTCTGCACTTTGGGCGTGACGATGGAGATTTTGGCGCCGACCAGCGCATTGGCCAGCGTCGATTTACCGACATTGGGCGCCCCGATCAGGGCTACAAAGCCGCAACGGGTCGTCTGCTCCGCCGGCGCGGCTTGGGCCGGTGCCTCAGCCATTGCGCCGTTCGGGCTTGACGCGCTCGCGCGCCAGCATGGCGGCGGCAGCGCCCTGCTCGGCGGCGCGCTTGGAACGGCCGGAGCCTTCGGCCGGCGCGAAATTGGGCAGCTGCACGGCAACGCAAAACACGGGACTATGATCGGGACCGGTGCGGGCGACCTCGCGATAGACCGGCGTCGGCAGGCCGCGCGCTTGCGCCCATTCCTGCAACACGGTCTTGGAATCGCGCAGCGGCTGCGCCTTAGCCTGCATGCGAACCTGCCACAGCCGCTCGACCAGACCCTCGGCCGCCGGATAGCCGCCGTCGAGATAGACCGCGCCGATCAGCGCCTCACAGACGTCGGCCAGGATGGCCGGGCGCTTGCGGCCGCCCGCATTGGCCTCCGACGAGCCGAGCTTGATCGCTGCGCCGAGCTCGATGGTGACGGCGATCTCGGCGCAGGTCTCTTTGCGCACCAGATCGGCAAGCCGGCGCGACAGCTCGCCTTCGTCGGCTTTGGGGAAGGCGCGGAACAACACGTCGGAAATCACCAGGCCGAGCACGTGATCGCCGAGGAATTCGAGCCGCTGATAGGAGCCGGCGCGGTTGCGCGCGCCCTTGAGCGCGGAAATATGGGTGAGCGCGCAATCGAGCAGTGCGCCGTCCTTGAAGCGGTAGCCGACACGCTCCTCAAGCACGGTGCCGCGGCGGCGGCGGCGCGGTTCTTTGTGGCCGTCGGTGGGCGCGACCTCCGCGACTTTGGCAGCGATGGGTTCTCCGGCGGGCGGTTCTCGGCGGCCCCCACTCTTCCCACCTCCGCTCGCGGGGTTGGGAAGAGTGGGAGAACTCTTGCCGCGGCGGCTCATCTGACCAGCGTGAACATCCGGTTCCAGCGCACGTCCCAGGGCCAGCGCCAGACTTCCCACACGTGCGTGTCGCCCTTGATCGAGAAGAAAATGATCTGCGCCTTGCCGATGATGTTTTCGTAGGGAACGGGGCCGACCTGACTGGTCACACGGCTGTCGGTCGAGTTGTCGCGATTGTCGCCCATCATGAAATAATCGCCGGGCGGCACCGTGTAGACCTGCGTGTTGTCCAAGAAGCCGAGATTCGAGTAATAGTGCGTGATGAAGCTGACGCCGTTGGGCAGCGTCTCGCGATAGCACAGGACCGGCTGGACGTCGTCCTCGCTGACACAAGTCCCCTCGACGCGCTCGCGCTTGACCGGCTCACCGTTGATGTTGAGCACGCCGTCGATCATCTGAATTTTGTCGCCGGGAAAGCCGATGACGCGCTTGATATAGTCGATCGAATCGTCTCGCGGCAGCCGGAACACGACGACGTCGCCACGCTTGGGCGTGCCGCCCATGACGCGGCCGGAGAAAATCCGCGGCGAGAACGGAAACGAGTAGTGGGTATAGCCGTAGGAATATTTCGAGACGAACAGGTAATCGCCGACCAGAAGCGTCGGGATCATCGAGCCGGACGGGATGTTGAAGGGCTGAAACAGGAAGGTGCGGATGACGAGCGCGATGATGAGGGCATTGAAGAGCACGCGGACCGTCTCGGCGATGCCACCCTCTTGCTTTTTGGCTCCGGTCTGCACGCTCATCGGTCCATCGTCCTGCGGTTCACGCGCCCCGCCCCGCGATCTTGTAACCTCTCAATACCACAGGCGCAATTGCGCGCGGGGTTTCGCCGCACGGTCGCGCAATGCGGTTTTATCTAACGATTACATGAGCTTGAGACAATGCTGGCGAAACATGGCGAATTTTTCATCGCCGCTATGAATTGCTCATATTCGGAAAAAGCCTTGAGTCGAATGGAAGGCGCAGCGGCCACTCAAACCGCCGTCACGGCGACCGCCGAAATGATGACGAAGGCGTGGGCCGTCGGCCCCTCGTCGGTGATGGTGAGGTCGATGCGCGCTTCGTAGCCTTTGGGCGTGATGGCGTCGAGGCGCCGCTTGGCGCCGCCGGTGAGTTCCATGGTCGGCCGCCCCGACGGCAGGTTGACGACGCCCATGTCGCGCCACCACACGCCGGCGCGGATGCCGGTACCGAGTGCCTTGGCGCAGGCTTCCTTGGCGGCGAAGCGCTTGGCGTAGGTTTCGACCCGGTTGCGCCGCCGTTCGGCGCGGGCGCGTTCGGCCGGCGTGAAGATGCGGTCGATGAAGCGATCGCCGTGGCGCTCGATGACCTTGGCGATGCGGCGCACGTCGGAAATGTCGGAACCGATGCCGAGGATCATCGTCCGGCTCCGCCATTGCGCCGGCCGTGATTCATCACCGCGTGCATCTTGCGCACCACTGCGTCGAGGCCATCGAAGATCGCCTCACCGATCAAAAAATGCCCGATATTGAGCTCGGCGATCTCGGGCAAGGCCGCGATCGCCGCCGCGGTGACGAAATCGAGGCCGTGGCCGGCATGCACTTCAAGGCCCACGCTCTTGGCACGCTTGGCGCCGCGGACGATGCGTGCGAACTCGGCACCGGCGGCGACGCCATCGCGTGCCGCCACGGCATCGCACCAGGCGCCGGTGTGAAGCTCGATGACCGGCGCGCCGATCGCGGCGGCGGCCTCGATCTGCGCCGGCTCGGCGGCAATGAACAGCGAAACGCGGATGCCGGCTTCGGCGAGCTTGGCCACCGTCCCGCGTAAACCTTCGCGCTGGCCGGCGGCGTCGAGCCCGCCTTCGGTGGTGCGCTCCTCCCTCCGCTCGGGGACGATGCAGGCGGCATGCGGGCGCACCTTGCACGCGATAGCCACCATCTCCGGCGTGGCCGCCATTTCGAAATTGAGCGGCTTTGTAATGCGCTCCTTGAGGCGGGCGATGTCGTCGTCAACGATGTGACGGCGATCCTCGCGCAGATGCGCGGTGATGCCGTCGGCGCCGGCCGCAATGGCGATCTCGGCGGCCTTCACCGGATCGGGATGCCGCCCGCCGCGCGCATTGCGCACGGTGGCGACGTGGTCGATGTTGACGCCGAGGCGAATGGGCAGGTTCGCAGCCATGCGTTATGTCGCTCCTCGCGCCGAACCGGCTAGCCGTTCACGCGCTCGGCGTTGGCGACCACTTTCTTCGCCCGCAATTGCGAGATGATCGAAGTCAGGTGCTTGAGGTTATAGACTTCCAGATCGATGGTCAGCTCGGTGAAATCCGGTGACTGCCGCGACATTTTTATGTTGTCGATATTGCCGTCGTGCTCGGCAATAACCTGGGTGATTTGCGCCAGCGTCCCGGGCTCGTTGACCGATTGCACCGCGAGCCGCGCCGGAAAGCGCTGCGGCACCTTGTCGTCGATGTCCCAGCGCACGTCGAGCCAGCGGTCCGGCTCCTCCTCGAACTGCTTGAGCGCGCCCGATTGGATCGGGTAAATGGTGATGCCCTCGCCCGGCGTCATGATGCCGACGATGCGGTCGCCCGGCACCGCGCCGCCGTTCGGCGCAAAACTCACCGGCAGATCGGTATTGATGCCGCGGATCGGCAGCGACGTGCCATCCTCGCTGCCGCCGGGCAGCTTGAACTTCACCGCCTTGGTCCATTTCAGCCCGAACCAGCCGCTCTCCGCCTTCGGCGCCAGCGGCGTGACGCGCTCGTCCTTGTAGTCGGGATACATGGCGCGCACGACGTCGGAGGCCCGCATCTCGCTGCGGCCGACGGCGGAAAACACATCGTCGATCGAGGCCCGCGCCAAGCGCGGCAGCGCGCCTTCGAGCTTCTCGTCGGAATATTCGATCTTGGCGCGCTGGCACAGCCGCTCGACGATGCGCCGGCCGAACGCCGAATATTGGCTGCGCACCGCGTCGCGGGTGGCGCGGCGGATGGCGGCGCGCGCCTTGCCGGTCACGACGATGGATTCCCAGGCCGCCGGCGGCGCGGTCTGGGCTTTGGAGGTCAAAATCTGCACCTCATCGCCGTTTTGCAGCGGCGAAGACAGCGGCCCCATCTTACCGTTGATCTTGGCGCCGATCGCCATATTGCCGACGTCGGTGTGCACCGCATAGGCGAAATCGATCGGCGTGGCGCCGCGCGGCAGCGCGATCAATTTTCCCTTCGGCGTGAAACAGAACACCTGGTCGTGGAACAATTCGAGCTTGGTGTGCTCCAAAAATTCTTCCGGATTGGAGCCTTCGGCGAGAAGCTCGATGGTGCGGCGCAGCCAGGCGTAAGCGTTCGACTCGCGCGACAGCATCTCGGTCGGCGAACCGACGCCGTCCTTGTAGAGCGCGTGCGCGGCAATGCCGTATTCGGCGATCTGTTGCATGGCGCGGGTGCGGATCTGCAGCTCGACGCGATGCTTGCCGGGCCCGATCACCGTGGTGTGGATCGAGCGGTAATCATTTTGCTTCGGCGTCGAGATGTAATCCTTGAAGCGGCCCGGCACGACGGGCCAGGAAATATGAACGATGCCGAGCGCCTGGT
>JBAUYI010000474.1:0-3839 GCA_049584715.1 Xanthobacteraceae bacterium | reverse complement strand
GCCAAGGGGCTTTTGCCCGACACCCATCCGCAATGCGCCGGCGCGGCGCGCTCAACGGTGCTCAAGGACTCCGATGTCGTCATGATGATCGGCGCGCGGCTGAACTGGCTCTTGTCCCACGGCAAGGGCAAGGCCTGGGGCGACGCGCCGAAGAAGTTCATCCAGATCGACATCGAGCCGAAAGAGATGGACTCCAACGTCGAGATCGCAGCGCCCGTGGTCGGCGACATCGGCTCCTGCCTCTCCGTGCTGCTCAACGCCATGGGCGGCAACTGGCCGGCGCCGCCGGCGGACTGGATCAAGACCGTCACGTCGAAACGCGACGAGAACGTCGCCAAGATGGCGCCGCGGCTGATGAACAACAATTCGCCGATGGATTATCACGGCGCGCTCGGCGTGCTGCGCACCATCGTCAAGGAACGGCCGGACGCCATCCTGGTCAACGAAGGCGCCAACACGCTCGATCTCGCCCGCGGCGTCATCGACATGTATCAGCCGCGCAAGCGCATCGACGTCGGCACCTGGGGCGTCATGGGCATCGGCATGGGCTACGCCGTCGGCGCAGCGATCGAGACCGGCAAGCCGGTGCTCGCAGTCGAAGGCGACTCGGCGTTCGGCTTCTCCGGCATGGAGATCGAGACCATCTGCCGCTACCAGTTGCCGGTCTGCGTCGTCATCTTCAACAACGACGGCATCTATCGCGGCACCGACGTCAACAGCGCCGGCGCGGACCCTGCCACCACAGTCTTTGTCAAAGGCTCGCGCTACGACAAGATGATCGAGGCGTTCGGCGGCACCGGCGTCAACGCAACATCGCCGGACGAGCTCAAGCGCGCCGTGAACGCCGCCATGGATTCCGGCAAGCCGACGCTGATCAACGCAGTGATCGATCCGGGCGCCGGCAGCGAAAGCGGCCGCATCGGCAATCTCAATCCGCAAAGCGCGCTGAAAAAGAAGTAACGAGTTAGGGAGAGAGACAATGGCGACCAAGAAGAAAGCCAAGGCGAAATCCAAAGCGGCGGTGAAAAAGGTTGCGGTGAAGAAGGCCGCAAAAAAAGTCGTGAAACTCAAGCCGAAGAAGCCGGCCGCAAAAGCCGCTGCCGGCAACGGCCTGCCGCGGCCGTCGGCAAAACCGTGGGGCCAAGCGGGCAGGGCGCTCGAAGGCGTGAAAATCCTCGACTTCACCCATGTGCAGTCGGGTCCGACCTGCACGCAATTGCTCGCCTATATGGGCGCGGATTGCATCAAGGTGGAGCGGCCCGGCGTCGGCGACATCACGCGCGGCCAGTTGCGCGACGTGAAAGGGCAGGACAGCCTCTATTTCACCATGCTCAACGGCTCGAAACGCTCGATCACGATCGACAGCAAGCACCCGAAGGGCAAGGAAATCCTCGACCGGCTGGTCAAGGAATGCGACGTGCTGGTGGAGAACTTTGCCCCGGGCGCGCTCGACCGCATGGGGCTGACCTGGGAGCACATCCACAAGCTCAACCCGCGCATGATCGTCGCCTCGGTGAAGGGATTCGGCCCGGGCCCGTACGAAGATTGCAAGGTCTACGAGAACGTGGCGCAATGCGCCGGCGGATCGGCCTCGACCACCGGCTTCCGCGACGGGCCGCCGCTGGTCACCGGCGCGCAGATCGGCGATAGCGGCACCGGCTTGCATCTCGCGCTGGGCATCGTCAGCGCGCTCTACCAGCGCATCCGCACCGGCCGCGGCCAAAAGGTACTCTGCGCCATGCAAGACGGCGTGCTCAATCTCGCCCGCGTCAAACTGCGCGACCAGCAACGCCTCGCCCACGGCCCGCTCAACGAATACAGCCAGTTCGGCGAGGGTGTGCCGTTCGGCAAGGCGACGCCGCGCGCCGGCAACGATTCCGGCGGCGGCCAGCCCGGCTGGATCTTGAAATGCAAAGGCTGGGAGAGCGATCCCGACGCCTACATCTATTTCATCACCCAGGCGCCGGTGTGGGGCGCGATCTGCGATCTGATCGGCAAGCCGGAGTGGAAGACGGATGCCGATTACGCCACGCCGCCGGCGCGGCTGCCGCGGCTGCGAAAAATCTTCGACACCATCGAGGAGTGGACCATGACCATGACCAAGTTCGAGGTCATGGACCTGTGCAACAAGCACGACATCCCGGTCGGGCCGATCCTGTCGATGAAGGAAATCGCCGAGGAGCAATCCCTGCGCACGACCGGCACCGTGGTCGAAGTCGACCATCCCGGCCGCGGCAAATACCTGACCGTGGGCAACCCGATCAAATTGTCGGACTCGCCCGCCGACGTGCGGCGCTCGCCGCTCTTGGGCGAGCACACCGATGAAATCTTGCGCAAGGTGCTGAAGTATTCCGACAAGGAAGTTGCCGACATCAAGGTCTCCGGCGCAATCACGCCGCCCGAGAAGCCGGCGAAGGCGGAAGCGGCGTAACCATCTTTCCCCTCCCCCACCCGGGTCGCGCTTGCGCGCGCCCGAGTGCAAGCTTGTTGGGGAGGGGCAGGGGTGGGGGTCGAGAGGTCATTCGCAAACGTCGACGCTCGCGCGTCGCCTCCCGACCCCCATCCCTAACCCTTCCCCACAAGGGGGAAGGGAACATGCAGAGTTTGAGAGAGGTTTTTGACAATGCGTATCGTCGTTCACGGCCAACAGGCGTTCGGCAAGGCGGTGCTCGAAGCGCTGATCAAGCGCGGCGAGGATGTCGTCGCCGTTTACGTCGCGCCGGAAAAGCCGGGTGCCAAGGCGGATCCGCTGAAGGAAGCGGCGGTGGCCGCCAAGCTGCCAGTCTACCAGCCGGACTCCTACAAGAAGCCGGAAGTGTGGGAAGAATTCAAAGCGCTCAAACCCGACCTGCAGGTCATGGCCTTTGTCACTTTGTTCGTGCCGGAAGAATTCCTCAACATCCCGACCCACGGCTCGATCCAGTATCACCCGTCGCTGTTGCCGGCCTATCGCGGCGCCAGCGCCATCAACTGGCCGATCATCAAGGGCGAGACGGAAACGGGGCTGTCGATCTTCTGGCCGGACAACGGCCTCGATACCGGCGCCGTGCTGATCCAGAAAAAAACACCGATCGGTCCGAACGACACGCTCGGCACGGTTTACTTCGATCGCCTGTTTCCGATGGGCGTCGAGGCCATGCTGGAATCGGTCGACCTGGTGAAGGCCGGCAAGGCGCCGCGCCTCAAGCAGGACGAGGCGAAGGCGACCTATGAAGGCCGCTGCGGCCCCGACAACGCCAGGATCGACTGGGGCAAGCCGTGGGAGCAGATCGACCGCCTCATCCGCGGCTGCAATCCGGCGCCCGGCGCCTGGACCACGCTCGACGGCCAGCAGCTGAAAATCTTCGACGCCAAGCCGCTGCCGGCGAAAGACCCGAAGGGGATCGCCGGCAAGGTCGGCGAAATCGCCGTGGTCGAAGCCGACGGCTTCACCGTGGTCTGCGCCGATGGGCGCTTCAAAGTCACGCGCGTGCAGCCCGCCGACGGCAAGAAGATCGAAGCCGGCGAGTGGGCGAAGTCGGTCAATCTCGCCGTCAAAGCGAGGTTCGCGTGAGCCCCTCCTGTCGTCCCCGCGAAGGCGGGGACCCAGTACTCGCGGAACAATCGGTGTTTACTGGGTGCCCGCCAAAGCGTGTCATCGGGCCGGCCACTTCGGGGCCGGACCCGTTGGCGGGCATGACAAACAAGAAGTTTCACAGCCCCGCCGGGTTTCCTCCCAATCGATGGATCATCAAAACATGCCCGCCTCTCAGCATCAGTCACCAAAGTCCGATATCGAAATTTCCCAGGCCGCCAAAAAGCGGCTGATCCTCGACGTAGCGAAAGAACGGCTCGGCATC
>JBAUYI010000473.1:0-10372 GCA_049584715.1 Xanthobacteraceae bacterium | reverse complement strand
ATCGTGGCGCAGGCCGAATTGATCGCGCGGCTCGACGCGCTTGGGCTCGATACCCACGATCTCGGCGTCGCCATGACCACGCGCAAGATCCTCGACCGCGACGGCCGCACGACCGCGACTATCGCCTGCCCGCAGGTGCTGACCGCCTGGGAGCGCGTCTACCGCGTGCTGCGCGATGCGTTCCCGCCGCAGCGCTACCATCGCGGCCTCGGTCTGACCGGCTTTGCGCAAACCGCGCAAAGCGTGCGCGCGCAGTTGAGCGACGGCCGCACGGTGGACGCCGATGTTCTGGTCGGCGCTGACGGCTTGCGTTCGACGGTGCGGCAGCAATGCCTGCCCGATGTCGCGCCGCTCTATGCCGGCTATGTGGCGTGGCGTGCGCTGTTGCCGGAGCGCTCCATTCCGCCGGCGATTCACCACGAATTGTTCGAGCTGATGGCGTTCTGCCTGCCGCCAGGCGAGCAATGTCTCGGCTATCCGGTCGCAGGCCCTGACAACGAGCTGCGGCTCGGCCAGCGCCGCTACAATGTGGTGTGGTACCGGCCCGCGGATGAGGCGAAGGAACTGCCGTGGCTCCTGACCGACGACAAAGGCGTCACCCATTCGATCTCGATCCCACCGCCGCTGATCCGCCGCGACCCGATCGCGGCGATGCGGGCGGCGGCCGAGCGGTTGCTGGCGCCGCAATTCCGCGACATCGTCCGCCTGATCGACGAGCCGATCCTGCAACCGATCTACGATCTGGAAAGCCCGCGGCTCGCCTTCGGCCGGGTCGCCATTCTGGGCGACGCCGCCTTCGTGGCGCGGCCCCATGTCGCCGCCGGCGTTTCCAAGGCCGCCGACGATGCGGCGGCGCTGGCGCAGGCGCTCGACGGCGACGACGTTGAAGCCGCGCTGCGCGCCTTCGAGGCGCAGCGTCTGCCGCAGGGACGCAAGATCATCGAGCGCGCGCGTCACCTCGGCGCCTATCTGCAAGCGACGCAAACCGCCGAGGAGCGCGCCCGCTCCGAGCGCCACAGCATTCCGGAAGCGGTGCTCGCCGAGACCGCGGTGCTGGATTTCCTGCACGCTTGAGCGGGGCGCCTGCTAGCGATTAGGATCAAGCTGAAACGGAAATCTGCCGCCCATCGATATTGTAGTTTTATGTTTCTTTTTTCGCACTGCATCTTGGCAGTCCTGGAATTTCATTCTAAGTGACGCCACACGGACTCACGGGTGGTGATGATTTCGATGCTTGAAGTTGCCAATTCCAGCGCAGCGCGGGCGAAGCCGTCCAGCGGCGGTGTAAATCGACGCGTCCATGCTGCACAGACCGAGGATCGCGAAATTTTCGTAACCATCGCTGGCGGATTTGTGGAACGCTTTCCCACCCTCGACCTGTTTGAGCGTCTGGCGGCGATCCGCGCCCAAATCCCCGGTCGCATGGTGTTCACGACAAGTTTTGGACTTGAGGACCAGGCCATCGCGCACGCGATCTTCGCGCAGGCGCTGGCGATCGACGTCGCGACGCTCGATACCGGCAGGCTTTTTCCGGAAACCTATGAGGTCTGGGCGCAGACCGAGCTGCGCTACGGTGTTCGCATCCTTGCCTTCGTGCCCGAATACCGCGCCGTCGAAGCACTGATCGCCGGACAAGGCATCGATGGATTCCGTTCCTCCGTCACGGCTCGTCTCGACTGTTGCGCCGTTCGCAAGGTCGCGCCGTTGGCGCGGGCGCTCGATGGCAGCGCCGCCTGGATCACCGGGCTGCGCGCCGATCAGTCCGCCGACCGCGCCCAGGTACCGCCAGCTCTGTTCGACGAAGAGCGCCGCCTGATCAAGGTCAATCCGCTGTTCGATTGGACGCGCCAACGCGCGCGCGAATTCGTGCGTGCCCACGACGTGCCATGCAATGCGCTGCATGAGCGCGGCTTTCTGTCGATCGGCTGTGCGCCTTGTACCCGCGCCGTCATGGCGGGTGAGCCGGAGCGCGCCGGGCGCTGGTGGTGGGAGCAATCGCAGAAGAAGGAATGCGGCCTGCACGTCGCCCACGACGTTCGTGCGACGAGCGCCAGCGCGCCGCAACAATAACCCTCCAGAATCCCGCAACGGACCGACCATGGACGCTGTTTCCGCCACCATCGACCGCGACGACAACCTCGCCGTTCACCCTGACATGGGTGAGGGCGCGGTGCCGAGCCACCTCGATCACCTCGAGGCCGAGAGCATCCACATCATCCGCGAAGCGGTCGCGCAGTCCGAAAATCCGGTATTGCTGTATTCCATCGGCAAGGACTCGTCGGTCTTGCTTCATCTCGTGCGCAAGGCGTTCTATCCGGCGCAACCGCCGCTTCCACTGCTGCACGTCGATACCACCTGGAAATTCCGCGAGATGATCGCGTTCCGCGATGCGCGCGCGAAACAGCTCGGGCTCGAATTGATCGTCCACGTCAATCGCGACGGGCTCAAGCGCGGCATCGACCCGATCGCGAGCGGCTCCAGCCTGCACACCGACGTGATGAAAACCCAGGCGCTCCGCCAGGCGCTGGATCATCACCATTTCGACGCCGCGTTGGGCGGCGCGCGGCGCGACGAGGAAAAGTCGCGCGCCAAGGAGCGCGTGTTCTCGTTGCGCAATGCGAATCACGCCTGGGACCCGAAGCGGCAACGGCCCGAGCCGTGGCGCATCTACAACGGGCGCAAGCGCCCCGGCGAAAGCATCCGCGTGTTCCCGCTGTCGAACTGGACCGAGCTCGACGTCTGGCTCTACATCCATCGCGAGCGCATTGCGGTGGTGCCGCTCTATTTCGCGGCGCCGCGTCCGGTGGTCGTGCGCGACGGCGCGTTGATCATGGTCGATGACGAGCGGCTGCCGCTGAAGTCCGGCGAGCGCCCGCAAATCCGATTGGTGAGGTTTCGCACGCTTGGCTGCTATCCGCTGACCGGCGCCATCGAGAGCACGGCGCGCACGGTTGCCGAAATCATCCAGGAGACGTTGGAGAGCCGGCATTCCGAACGGCGCGGCCGCGTCATCGACCATGACGGCGCCACGTCGATGGAGCGAAAAAAGCAGGAAGGATATTTCTGATGAACGTGCATGCGCAGCCGGCGGAACCGAAATTTGCCGCGCTGCACGGGCATGAGCGCAAAAGCCTGCTGCGCTTTATTGCTTGCGGTTCGGTCGACCACGGCAAGTCGACGCTGATCGGCCGGCTGCTTTACGACTCCAAGCAAGTCTTCGACGACCAGCTCGACGCGCTCGTGGCCGATTCCCGCAAGTTCGGCACGCAGGGCGACGGTCTCGATTTCTCGCTGCTGTTGGACGGATTGGCGGCCGAACGCGAGCAGAACATCACGATCGACGTCGCCTATCGTTTCTTCTCGACGGCGCGCCGCAAGTTCATCGTCATCGATGCGCCAGGGCACGAGGAATATACCGCCAACATGGCGACCGGTGCTTCCGTCGCCGATCTCGCGCTCGTCCTGGTCGCCGTCGAGGAAGGTTTGACCCGCCAGACCAAACGCCATCTCGTGATCCTGTCGATGCTCGGCGTCCGGCATGTCGTGCTCGCCGTCAACAAGATGGATCGCGTCGGCTGGTCGCGCGACGCATTCGGCGCGGTCGAATTAGCCTTCCGCGAATTGGCGGCCGACCTCGGCTTTGTCGACATCGCGTGCATTCCGGTCGCGGCAAAAAGCGGCGATAACGTCACGGGTCATTCCGAACACCTGCCGTGGTATGGCGGACCGTCGCTGCTCGACTATCTCGAAACCGTGGAGCCGGCGCGGACCGCGAACCTCGATCCGTTGCGCATGCCGATCCAATGGGTCAACCGCCCCGATCCGGATTTCCATGGCTATAGCGGCTTGATCACGAGCGGCCAGGTGCGTGTCGGGATGCCGGTCAAAATCTTTCCGGCCGGCCGCGTCACGCGTGTCGCGCGCATCGTCACCTTCGATGGCGATCTCAGTCACGCCGCAGCCGGGCGCTCGGTGACTTTGACTTTCACGGATCCATTGGATGCCTCGCGCGGCGATATCGTCGCTGCAGCCGAGCGGGCACCCGCGGTGACGCAACGGGTTCGCGCGCGCATCTTCTGGACGAAAAACCAGCCGCTCGAGCGCAGCCACACTTATCTGATCAAGCTCGCAACCAGCACCGCCACGGCGCGCGTCGAAGCGGGCCTGGGCGTTATCGATCTCGATACGCGGCGTGCCGTCGCGGCGGATGCGATCGGGCCAAACGAAGTGGGACACTGCACACTGACGTTCGATCGTGCGATTGCATTGGACCGCTACGAAGACTGCAAAGATACCGGAAGCTTTATTCTCATCGATCCCGAAAGCTACGACACCGTGGCAATGGGTTGCGTCGAGGAGATTGCCCCGTCGCTACGCTGATCCCGGCCCGGGACGTGATCTTAGGCTTCGCCGGAAAAATTTTGTGGGACGCGCGAATGCGCCACTTTGGCGCGCCGCATCGTCTCCGGCGTGTTGCGGCTGCGGCCGACGAAGCGCGGCACGCCGGCCGTGATCACCGCGCCGACGCCCATGATGTCGCCGTTTTTCAAGGCCGATAGCGCGTCGCTCTGCGAGCCGCCGAGGCAGGCGTCGACCAGGACCACATCGGCGTCGCGGCCGGCAGCAATAACGCCACTGTTCAGCCGGTAGACCTGGGCATTGTTGCCGGTCGCCATCGCCACCGCGATCTCCGGCGCGACATGCGCCAGCGAGGCGAGATGGCTCATGGTGTAGAGCATGCCGAGCGGCATCACGCCGCTGCCGGTGGGCGTGTCGGTGGCAATGAGCAACCTTTGTTCCTGCCCGGCGTCTCGCAGCAATTTCGCGACCAGCAAGGTGGTGCGCAAATTGCCGGCGGTGCAGACCTGCATCGCCAGATCGCTCTCATTGACCAGGCGCGGAAAATCCTCATCCGGCATAGCGATCGGGCCGCCGTTGACGTGATACGACACGTCCGGCTGCATCTTGAGCACATGATCGGCCCAAATTCCCGTCGAGCCCGGAATCGACGAGCCGCCGGTGTGCACCATGGTCACCAGGCCGTGACGCTTCGCCATCGCCACGTAAGGCGCGTAGTCGTAAGGCGTCGCGAAGGCACCGAAGCCGGCTTTGGCCAGCCACACGCCGTGACTGGCAAGCTCGGCGAAATCGGCTTCGACCAGGCCAGGCTCCAGGATGACCGAGCCGGCATGAACCCGCATGCCGCCCGGGCGGTAATGCTCGAACGATTTTCGCGCCGCGATCGCCAAGGCCTTGACGCCGGCAGGGTCGCGTGGCCGGCCGGGCACGTGTACCTCCGATGCGCTGATGCAGGTGGTGACGCCGCCATGGATGTAGCTCTCGAGGAAGCCGACAGTTTTCTGGCGTGGCGTGTAATCGCCGAACGTGATGTGGACGTGGGAATCGATCAGGCCGGGCATCGCCATCATGCGGCCGGCATCGATGGCCACCTCGCAGTCGGCAACGTCGCCGCCAGTGCCGACCGAAACGATCTTGCCGTCATCGATGATAATGGTGTCGCCGGCGGCGACGGGCGAGGCGATATCGCCGGAGAGAATTTTCGCGATATTGCAGATCGCAACTTTCACGGGCGGCAAGTCCTTTGCGGAGAATATGAATAGTCGCTACTGTCAGACAACCTGTCAAACAGCTGCGCACGTCCGACAACAGCTATGAACGACATTCGACGTGTGCTGGTGGTCGGGGGCGGCGTCGGCGGTCTGACGGCCGCCACTGCCTTTGCACGGCGCGGCGTCGAGGTTGTGCTCATCGAGCGCCGGCCGGCCTTCGATGTGCCGGGCGTGGGCTTGGGCCAGCCGGCGAATGCGCTGCGCGTCTACGATGCGCTCGGCCTCTTGCCCGAAATCCTGGCGTCGGGTTTTGCCTACGACCGGATGTCCATCTTCGATCCCAACCGGGAGCTGATCGTCGAGCACAAATTCCTGCTCGGCGACGAGAGAGTGCCGGCGTTTTGCGCGTTGTCGCGTTTGCGCTTGCACGAAATCCTGTTGGCGGCCGTCGAGCGTGCCGGTGTCGAGGTGCGCACCGGCGTTACGGTCAGCGAAATCCAGGACGAGAATGACCGCGTGTCGGTGACGTTTTCAGATGGCCGTGGCGACTCCTTCGACCTTTTGGCCGGCTTCGACGGCATACGCTCGACGACGCGACAACATTTGTTCGGAACGGCATTCGTGCCGCGGCCATCGGGTTACGGCGCCTGGCGCGTGCAAGTACCGCGGCCGCAATACGTGCGCGGCATGGAATTTTTGCAAGGCGTCGGTAGCAAGACCGGCGCCATGCCGCTCGGCGATAATCTCATGTACGTCTTCCATATTCGCCCCGAGGCGCCCGACGCCGTTTTCAAGCGGGAGGACTACGCGGATTTGTTCAAAGCGCATCTGGCGCCATACGGCAGCTACGTCGCCGCAGTCGCCGCTTCGCTGGACGCGAATTCCGACATCGTGTTCAGCCCGATCGAGCCGGTCCTGGTGCCGTGGCCGTGGTTCCGCGGCCGCGTCGTCATCGGCGGCGATGCCGCCCACACCTCGCCGCCGCATCTTACCCAGGGCGCGGCCATGGCCGCAGAGGACGGCCTCGTGCTGGCGCGCGAAATGCTTTCCGGCGATGGTTCGATCGAGGCGCGGTTGTTGCGCTATTCGCAAATGCGTTATGCGAGAAGCGCCTTCGTCTATTCGTTCTCGTATCAATGGATGCTGGACGAGCAAGCGGTCCGCACGCCGGCCGATCTGGCCGCGGCGCGGACCGAGCTGGCGATGAATGCGTCGACGCGCATCGGCGCCAGCGATCGCATCCTCAACAGCGCGGTGGTTTGATGATTGTTCCGGTCGGCGCGCAGCGCGTCACACGTGCTGGCCGCCGTTGATGTGGATCTCGGCGCCGTTGACGTAGGACGCGGTGTCTGTGCACAGCACATAGACGATCTTCGCCACCTCGTCGGGCGTGCCAAGCCGGTGCATCGGAATGTTTTCGACGATCTTTTCCGTGCCGGGCGACAGCATGGCGGTGTCGATCTCGCCGGGCGCGATGGCGTTGACGCGGACGCCGAACGCGCCGAAATCGGCGGCCATTTCGCGTGTCAGCGCAGCCAGCGCCGCTTTCGACGTCGAATAGGCCGTACCGGCAAAAGGGTGCACGCGCGAGCCGGCAATGGACGTGACGTTGACGACGGATCCTTTGGCGGCCGAGAGCTCGTCGAGCAGGCCGCGCGCCAGCATGATCGGCGCGAAAAAATTCACCTGAAAGATATGGTGCCAGTCGTCGCGGGAGGTTTCGAGCGAACCGAGCCGCTTGCCGCCTTCAGCCTTTGGCGAGATCGCGGCATTGTTGACCAGCGCATGCAACTCGCCATTGAGGCGCCGCTTGGTTTCCGCGATCGCCGCCGCGGTGTTTTCGGGATCGGCGAGATCGACCTGAATGTGGTCCTCGGGACCCGCCTCCCACGGACAATTTTCCGGAAACGGATGCCGCGAACAGGTGATGACGCGCCAGCCGGCCGCGGAGAAACGCTTCACGGTGGCATGGCCGATGCCGCGGCTTGCTCCGGTCAGGAGCAGCGTGCGGCGCGGCTGATTGCTCGTGGTCATGGTCGCCATTTTACGCTCATGGATAGAGCCGCGTCTTGGTCCACGGCGCGTTTAAATCCGCGCGCGTAAAGGCAATGCGATCGTGCAGGCGGAACGGCCGCTCCTGCCAGAACTCGATCTCGGTCGGCATGACGCGGTAACCCGACCAGAACGGCGGCCGCGGTACCGTGCCGATGGCGAATTTCGCCGTGTTGAGCGCGATCGCCTTCTCGAATGCCATGCGGCTTTCCAGCGCCGACGACTGCTTTGAGGCCCAGGCGCCGATCTGCGCCATGCGTGAGCGGGTGGCGAAATAGGCGTCGGCTTCTTCCTTCGACACCGGCTCGACGGTGCCGCGGGCGCGCACTTGGCGCTGCAGCGTCTTCCAATAAAACGTCAGCGCCGCCTTTGGAGCTGCGGCAAGCTCGTGGCCCTTGATGCTGTCGACATTGGTGTAGAACACGAAGCCGCGCGCATCGAAGCCTTTCATCAGCACCATGCGCGCATTGGGCAGGCCGCTGGCATCGACGGTCGCCAGCGCCATGGCGTCGGGATTGACCGGCTCGGCGCGCTTGGCCTCGGCAAACCAGGCCGCAAACAGCCGCACCGGCTCGTCGGCTGCGGTGAAGTCACCGCCTGTTAACCATGCCGGGTGTTCTATCGGTGCCGTATCGGACATTCCGTGGGGTACCCAGGTGCTCGCGTGGGGCGATCGGGAAGCGAGCCGCCGGCCTCAATATAGTGGAGCCGGGGCGTTGCGCCTATGTTGGCGGTTGCGCTTTGCCGGTGCTGTCGTGCTCTGTGGGCTCGCCACCGGTGGCTGCTCCTACCAGCTGCATTCGCTGCTCTCCAAAGACGACGGCGACGGCGACCAGACCGGGTCCATCAGCCGGCCGGGCGAAGCCGCCGGCCGCGTTGCCGATGCCGCGCCGTCCTCCGAGGCCGACCTGGCCTATGCGCGTGCCGCCGCCTCGGACGTGCTGGCGCGCAGCGGCAAGGACGCGAGCGTGCCGTGGCAGAATCCGAATACCGGGGCCGGCGGCAACATCACGCCGCTCGCCACCTCCTATAGCGAAGGCGGTGTGCCGTGCCGCGATTTCCTGGCGAGTTACGCCCACGGCGGCTCGGAGGATTGGCTGCAAGGCGCGGCCTGCCGCACCAGCCAGGGCAATTGGGAAGTCAAAAGCCTAAAGCCCCTCAAGCGGTCCTGAAGCGGTTATCCCCGCCGGCAAGCCGCGCCGAATAGGCGTCGCATTGCGGGACGGCCGCTTTCATCCCACATTAGGCCATCGGTGGGCGGCGGGGCCGGCCCGGAAAACCAGCGGAGTTGCTTGGGGATGCGTGATCCCTATGAGGTCTTGGGGCTCGATCGCAAGGCGAGCGCGACCGACATTAAGAGCGCCTATCGGCGCCTGGCAAAAAAGCTGCATCCCGACGCCAACAAGAACGATCCAAAGGCGGCGACGCGCTTTGCCGAGCTGAACGCCGCGCACGAAATCCTCGAGGACGAGGACAAGCGCAAGGCGTTCGATCGCGGCGAGATCGATGCCGAGGGCAAGCCCCGCTTCCAGGGTTTTGGCGGCGGCGGCGCCAATCCGGGTGCCGGCTTCGGCGGCGATCCCAATTTCGAAAGTTTCAGTTTTGGCCCGGAAGGTTTCACCCGCAGTGCGCGGCGCGGGCGCGGCGGCGCCAGAGCCGGCGGTGGTGGCGGCGGGTTCGGCGGCTTCGAGGATGTGTTGCGGGAAGCTTTCGGCGGCGGCGCGCGCGGTGCCCGCGCTAACTTCGAGCCGGAGGATTTCGGTGTCGGTGCCGACGTGCAAGCGGAGATGTCGGTTTCGCTGACGGATGCCGCCAACGGAGCCACCCAGCGGCTGCACCTGCCGAACGGCAAGGATGTCGACGTCAAGATTCCGGTCGGCATCATGAGTGGTCAGCACATCCGGCTCAAAGGCCAAGGCATGGCCGGGCAGGCCGGTCCCGGCGACCTGCTCATCACCGTGTCGCTCGCGCCACATCCGATCTTCACGCTGGACGCCGCCGACGTACGGCTGGATCTACCGATCACGCTCTATGAGGCGGCGCTCGGCGCCAAAGTGCGGGTGCCGACGCTAGACAAGCCGGTCGAGATCACGGTGCCGCCATGGACCTCGAGCGGGCGCACCTTCCGCCTCAAGGGCAAAGGCTTTCCGGCCAAAGCAGGCCGCGGCGATCTGCTTGCCACCATCCGCATCGTGCTGCCGGAAAAGCGCGATGCCGAGCTCGACGAGCTGATGAAGACGTGGCAGGCCGACAAGCCCTACGATCCGCGCAAGGATATGTAGGGCGGGGCTTACCCGCCCTGTGGCTGCGGTGGCGTGCGGGTGTCGATCTGGTCGTAGGCGGCTTGCGCGATATCATGGAGCTTGTCGCGTTCCGCCGGGCCGCTGAGCACATAAGCGACGTTTTGATCGACCCAGTAATAGGCGGCGTTCTGATTGCCCGTGGTGTAGCGCAGCGCCATCTCGCGGTCGCTGGTGCGGCCGCAATAGAGCGTGAAGCGCTCGCCCGAGGGCCCCTCATACATGAAGAACGCCGTCGCTCCGTTCGGGCCGGGCAATAGCCGGCCGCCGACGAGTTTTAATCCCATGCGCTCGAGCTCGGGCGCGCGCAGCGGCGAGCCGAGCCGCTTCGATAGCCATTCGACGAGGTGCGGGCGCTGATCGCCGGGCACTTCGACCGGATGACGGACTTCGACCACGTAGAGCCGATAGGCTTCGAGCGCGTCGGCAGTGAAGCGATCGAGATCGGAC
>JBAUYI010000472.1:0-3478 GCA_049584715.1 Xanthobacteraceae bacterium | reverse complement strand
CCGAACTGAAGGGCACGTTCCCACGTGTTACTCTCCCGTCTGCCGCTCCCCTTGCGGGGCGCTCGACTTGCATGTGTTAGGCCTGCCGCCAGCGTTCGCTCTGAGCCAGGATCAAACTCTCAAGTTGGAGAGAACTTTTTCCCGGCTAGTCACAACGTTTGACGAGGTCCCTACACGTCCGATCGCTTGCGCGATCGGGCAATGTAGAAAACCTTGAAACGTAAGACCGCCGAAGTCTCTTCCATGACCGCATCTCTCCTGGAAAAAGCCTAAGCCTTCTCCGTTCGAGGAAGCGGCCCGCAAGGACTCCGCCGTCCACGTTTCTCTTTCTTCCGATTCACTTTTCAAACAGCCCGGAGCCTCGCAGCTCCGTCGTCCCGACATCTTCTTCGGCGTAAGCCGAAGAACTTCAGCCGAGGCCGAAGAACATAAAGCCCGTCACATCCGACGCGGCGCCGAACATGGCCATAAAGAGCATGGCCGGATGCTCGGTCACCGTGTGAAACAGTGAGGGGCTTCGCAGACGCGCCATCGCGCCAGGCGGCGGCGCGTCCAAGAGGGTCTATATAGTCTTGGGGTGCCGGCCTTGTCAACGCCTCTGACCCCAAAATAAGCCCTCCAGACCGGGCAATTTCCGCGCTCCTCTGGCGGCGCGAGTGGGGAGTGCAAGCCGCCCGCGCGCCAAGCGCCGGAAAGCCGGTTCCCGGCCGCACTGCGGCCACAATCCTCCGCCGTTCTTGGCACAATCGTCTCGGGGATGTCGCTATGCGGGGACGCGACAACTTCAATTGAGTTTTGGCCCTTGGTCTGCCCGGTCGTGTTGGCCGGGCGAAACCGTCAGGGCACCGTGTTGTGCTCGATTTTTGGCCTGATTCTGGGCCGACAATCGGGCAAGCGCGGCGTCACCGTTTGGCGCCGCGGGGGCACGCGCGGCAACGCGCGTGCAGGGGAAGTAGCCGCAGGGGACGTGGGCTTGGATCAAGCTAGGCTGCGCGGCGCACGGCGACGATTTGATGCCGAGGTGATCGACCTCGGCAATGAGCCGCCGCTATTGGTGGACGGCGGCTCAGGCGGCCTGCTCGACCGCCGTCGGCTTTCGGTACAGTGGTTCTCCGGCACGATTTTGACCGGACTGTGCGGCGCGGCGCTGATGGGCGGCGCCGTTTTTGCTTCGCTGGACGGCGAAACCAATTTTGCAACGGCTCCCGAGCGCGTCGAGATGGCGCTGCGCGGCGCGCTCGCCGGCATCGGCGACCGCTTGAACGCTTTCCGCAAGGCCGACCGCCTGCCGGCGATCAGCGAACAGAGCGTGACGCGGCAAATCCTGCGCATTCCGACGTCGACGCGCGTCCGCGAACGCGAGCTGGTGCGCACCCGCGCTTACGTCCGCGTCACCGGCAATCTGTCGCTGACAATGTCCGATCTCTCCGCCAGCATCCCGCCGTTCAATCCGCAAAAGCTCTTGGCCGATGCGGTCGCCGGCGACGAGCAGACGCCGGCCGCGGAGCCGGACGCCGAGGTGTCCTTCGTCACCTGCGACTTGGTCGGTGCGGGGCCGCGCGCCAGCAAGGTGACGCCCGCGGTCTGCGATCTCAATTCGCTGTTGCCGAAGGTCAAAAATTCGACCTTGCTGCCGCTCGATGACGTGCTGACCCGCGTGCGCGACGTCGCCACCGCCGTTCCGACCAACACGGCGCTGCGGCCGACGACCGATCCGTCGACCGGCACCATCACGCTCAGCTACGCCGCCGAGGGCAATCCCGGCGCCGATTTCGGCTTCGCCGCGCGCGTTGTGCCCGAGAACGTCACGCTGTTGCCCAAGACCACGGCGCAAACCAGCGGCGGCGGCGACTGGAGCGAACGCCTCGTCACGGTGAAGAAGGGCGAGACCGTCGGCTCGATCCTGCGCGAGCTCGGCGCCGCGCCCGATGAGATCAAGCAGATCATCGCCGTGTTCGGCCCGCTGGCGGCCGAGGGCGGCATCAAGGAAGGCCAGCGGCTGCGCGTGCTGATGGCGCCGCTGGGGACCGGCCATAACCGGCCGCTGCGTGTCATTATATTAGGCGACAGCGCGATCGCCGCGGCCGCGGCTTTGTCCGACACCGGCAAATATGTTCCGGTCGATATCCGCAACGTCGATAAGGAAGCGACCGAAGCCAGCGATGACACCAGCGAAGACGACGGCAAGGGCGTCGGGCTCTACCAGAGCCTCTACGAGACGGCGCTGCGCAACAACGTGCCGAAATCCGTGATCGAGGAACTGGTCCGCATCTACTCCTACGACGTCGACTTCCAGCGCAAGGTGCAGCCGGGCGACTCCTTCGAGGTGCTCTATTCCGACGACGAGAACGTCGAGAACAAGAACGAGGTGCGCTACGCCACGCTCTCCGTCGGCGGCGACACCAAGAGGTATTACCACTTCCAGACCACCGACGACGGCACCTACGACTATTATGACGAGGACGGAAAGAGCGCGAAGAAATTTTTGGTGCGCAAGCCCGTCGCCGTCGGCCTGGTGACCTCGGGCTTCGGCTGGCGCACCCATCCGATGCTCCACGTCAGCGAATTGCATTCCGGCGTCGATTGGGCGGCCCCCATGGGCACGCCGATCTTTGCTGCCGGCAACGGCACCATCGAGGAGATCGGGCTCAAAGGCGGCTACGGCAAATATGTCCGCATGCGCCACGCCAACGGCTACGAGACCGCCTACGGCCACATGACCGCGTTCGCCCGCGGCCTCGATGTCGGCACCAAGGTGCGCCAAGGTCAGATCATCGGCTTCGTCGGCTCGACGGGAATGTCGACCGGCTCCCACGTGCACTTCGAAATCCTCATCAACGACCGCTTCGTCGATCCGATGAAAGTCAAGCTGCCGCGCGGCCGCGTGCTCGACGGCGCGACGCTGGCGCAATTCGACAAGGATCGCGACCAGCTCGACGCCGTGATGACACGCGCGCCCGCCCGCGTCGCGCAATCGCGGTAGACTTTTCCTTACCCTCACTTCTCTTCTCCCTCCCCCTTGTGGGGAGGGCAGGGTGGGGGTCGGAAGGTGATGCGCGGACCTCAACGTTAGCGCTTGACCTCGCGATCCCCACCCCTACCCCTCCCCACAAGGGGGAGGGGAAAGTATTTGGGAGATTTTGGTGACCGAAACCAACGACGCCAACGAGCGGCTCGAAGTGCAATCGAGCCGGCTTTGGGCGCTATTTCATTTCAATTTCACGCGGCTCATTTTTCCAGCCCGCATGATCGCCGACCGTTTAGGCATTTCGACCAATACGATCGGTGCCTGGTACAAGCCGTGGGATCGATCGGATGAGCATCTGCCCATGTCCCACTTGGCCCAGGTCATTCACGACCGCGGCTTATTCTGGGACGGCATCAGGGTTGAAAGCACAGGCGGCGGCTCGAATCCACTTCCAATCGACGGCGTGTCGAAATCTCGGGCTCGCTATTTCGTCGAGCACATGCGCGAGCG
>JBAUYI010000471.1:0-14001 GCA_049584715.1 Xanthobacteraceae bacterium | reverse complement strand
TCGTCGTGGCGCCGTTCCTCATCAGCATCACGTCGCGGGAGTGGCAGGAGCTGCGGGTGCGGCAGCGGCTCGCCGAGGCGGCGGCGATCTTCGCATTCGTCATCGTCATTGGGATTTGCGGCGCGTATTTCCGTCCCATCGTCTTCGTCATGGTCCCGGCAACTCTGTTTTCGACGCTCCGCTTCGGCCTGATCGGCGCTACGACGGCCAACCTCCTCACCGCGCTGTTTACCTCCAGCTTCGTCCTCTGGAACATCGGCGAGCCCATTCTGTCACGGTCGGATTCCTCGGAGCGGATCCTGGCGATGCAAGTGCTGCTGGCCTTCACCTCGCTGTGGTCGCTGCCGATCGCCGCCTTGCTGACCGAGCGCGACCGCCTGCTCGGAGATCTGTCGCTCGCCAACGCGCAATTGAAGACCGAAAGCGAGACAAAATCCCATCTGGTCATCGGCTTGCGCCGGCACCTGTCGATCGCCGAGGAACGAGAGCGGCTGCGGCTGTCCTACGAGCTTCACGACCAGGCCGGCCAGGACCTGATCGCGGCAATCCTGGAGCTCAACGAAATCGATGCGCTGATCGACGGCCCGGCGCGCGAGCGCCTGCACCTGGTGCGCAAGAAGATGGAGGAGCTCGGCAAGACGCTGCATCGCATCGCCTGGGAATTGCGGCCGCCGGCGATCGACGAGCTGGGTTTGCGCAAGGCGCTGGCGAGTTACATCGCCGATTGGGGCGAACGGTGCGGCACCGAGGTCGATTTTCACGGCGACGATCCGAACCTCGACGAAGTGCCGAGCGAGATCGGCACCACCGTCTATCGCATCGTGCAGGAGGGACTAACCAACGTCGTCAAGCATGCCCGTGGACCGTCCGACGTCAGCGTCGTCATCCGGCGCGTCGGCGTGACCCTACAGGTGATCATCGAGGACAATGGTTGCGGATTTGACGTCAGCGCCATGGCCGCCAAGCCCGCCGGCCAAGGCGGCTTGGGACTCGACGGCATGCGCGGGCGCTTGATATTGATCGGCGGAACACTTGAAGTCGAATCCGCGGTCGGCGCCGGCACCACGATTTTCGCCCGCATCGCGCTCGACGGCCAAAGGTCAGCTGCGTGAAAGGTCTTGGGCGTGACCGATAAAATCCGCATCGTCCTTGCTGACGACCATCCCATCGTGCTGGATGGCTTGCGCAATCTCATCCGCGCAGAACCGGATTTTGAACTGATCGGCGAGGCCGCAAGCGGGCTCAGCGCGCTGAAGATCGTTCGCGAACAGCGGCCGGACGTCGCCGTGCTCGACATATCGATGCCCGAGCTCAACGGCATCGTGCTCAGCCGCCGCCTCAACGGCGAAATGCCGGCGCTAAAACTTCTCGTGCTCACCCTGCATGAGGACCGCGCCTACCTGAACCAGGCGTTGGAAGCCGGCGTGCGCGGCTACGTGCTCAAGCGTTCGGCCGTGGAAAATCTGGTCCAGGCCATCCGCGCCGTGATGGTCGGCGGGCTCTACATCGATCCGGCAATCGTCGGCCGGGTGTTCGAGAGCAAACAGGTCAACAAACGGCTTTTGGCGCGCAAAGGCGTCGCGCCGGCACTGACCGACCGCGAGGCCGACGTCCTGAAGATGGCTGCATTGGGCTTCACCAACAAGGAAATCGCGTCGCGGCTCGACGTCGGCGTAAAATCGATCGAGACCTACAAGGCGCGCGGCCTGGAAAAGCTCGGGCTCAAGACCCGCGCAGAATTGGTCCGCTACGCATCCGGCCAGGGCTGGCTGGATTTCTGATCTGCGAGCCCCGGTACGGTAACGGACTCGTTAAGACGTCAGGCAATCACTGACAGATGGAAGCCATGTTCTTAAGCCTGCCGCGGTGCAAATTGCGGTAATGCTTCATCGCGGAAGGCGATGGGCGGCACGCAACGCAGTGCCAGGGGACAGTGCATGGCGAGAACGGCGAAGAAAAGCGAGCTTGGCCGCGAGCCGTTCCGCAGACTCTCCGACAGCGAGATTCTGCTGTTCGTGACGCGCACGCTGCAGCCGCAACTGGACGACGCCGATGCGCCGAACGTTTTTGCCAAATTGCAAAACCTGAAGGACAATCTGCGGCAACAGGAAATGACGCTGCCGGACTGGCCGGACTGCGCCGGCAAAGACCGCATGCGCGACGCTCTTGCCGTGGCCGCGGACCTGATCGGGCAAATCATCGACGATTTAGCCGGCGCGGCCAAACGGGACGCCGCCGTCGGCGAGGCCAAATCCGCATGACCCGGCAGTGCTGACGTGGCCGCCGCGCAGACCACGCGCCCATCCACCGGCGGGCCTTCGTTCCCGCTGGATTTTGCATCGATCAGCTTCCTGATCGTCGACGACCAGCCGTTCCAGCGCCGCCTGGTCCGATCGATGCTGCACGGCTTCGGCAGCCGCGAGGTCTACGAATCCGCAAGCGGCGCCGAAGCGCTCGAGGTTGCGCGCGGCACGATGCCGAACATCATCATCACCGATCTGATCATGCCCGATTTGAACGGGCTTAAATTCATCAAGATGCTGAAAGCGCCCAGCGCGTCAACGAGCCGGATCCCGATCATCGTGCTGTCCGGCTATTTGACCAAGACCGCGGCGCTGGGGGCGAACGAGGCCGGGGTGGACGAGCTATTGGTCAAGCCGGTTTCGCCGAAGGCGCTTTATGAGCACATCTCGCGCATCGTGCTGCGCAAGAACCAGGAGAACCCGCCGACGGCGTTCGTGCAGAATCAACGGCGCCGCGCCGAGATTCACAAGAAAAAGACCGGCGAAACGGCGCTGATTTAACCCCTGCGCCGAAAGCGCGTCTATCAGTCCGCCGCGGCAGCGGTCTCTTTTGGCGACGCCGTCTCGTCCTGGGCGCGCTGTTCCACCGGCTTTCGCTCGCGCGTCAAATTATAGGCGCTGTTGATCAGCGCCAGATGCGAGAAGGCCTGCGGGAAATTGCCGACCAGGCGTCTGCCGCGCGGATCGTATTCCTCGCTCAACAGACCGACGTCGTTGCACAGGCCGACGAGACGGCGAAACAGCCGCTCGGCGTCGTCGTAGCGGTCCTGCAGCATGTAGACGTCGACGAGCCAAAAACTGCAGGCCAGGAACGCCCCCTCGCCGGGCGGCAATGCATCTTCGACCTCATCGGTGCTGTAGCGCATGACAAAGCCGTCACGAATGAGGTGCCGTTCGATCGCCGCGATGGTGTTGGCGATGCGCCGATCGGTGACCGGCAAAAAGCCGATGCAGGGCAACAGCAACAGGTTGGCATCGAGCTGGTCCGAGCCATAGGCCTGCACGAAGGTTCCCAGCTTCTTGTCGAAGCCGTGCTCGCAGACATCCGCGCAAATCTCGTCGCGCTCTTTGCGCCAGGCGTCGAGCGGCCCGTCGAGCCCGAACGTCTCGATGCTCTTGATGCCGCGATCGAACGCCACCCAGGCCATCGCCTTCGAATAGATGAAATGCTGCGCCGGCCCGCGCATTTCCCAAATGCCCTGATCCGGCTCGCGCCAGATCTCGGTGAGATGTTCGAGAAATTTCAGCTGGACGTCCCAGTCCGACTCGTGGGGCGAAAGCCCGCAGCGCCGCGCCTGGTAAGCCACGTCCATGGTCTCGCCGAACACGTCGAGCTGCCGCTGCGTGTGCGCAGCGTTGCCGATGCGCACCGGCGCCGACTGCTCATAGCCGGGCAGCCAGTCCGCGACCCATTCGATCAGCCGCCGTTCACCGCCGATGCCGTACATGATCTGGAGCTGCTCCGGGCTGCCGGCGACGGCGCGCAGCAGCCATTCGCGCCAGGACTGCGCCTCCTGGTAATAGCCGGCATGCATGACGGTGAGCAGCGTCAGCGTGGCGTCGCGCAGCCAGCAGTAGCGGTAATCCCAATTGCGCTCGCCGCCGAGCCGCTCCGGCAGCGAGGTGGTAGGAGCGGCGACGATACCGCCGGTCGGCCCATAGGTGAGCGCTTTGAGCGTGATCACCGAGCGGCGCACCGCGTCCGACCATTCGCCGGCCGGCCGGCATATGGCCGCCCATTCGGTCCAGAACTTTTCCGTGTCCCGCAGCGCCGTGGTCGGGTCGTGCGATTCCGGCAAAGTCTTATGCGAGCGCGAATAGGTCAGGACGAACGGAATGGTCTCGCCCGCCCCGATGACGAACGCGCCGACCGTGGTCATGTCCTTGCCCATGACGCGCACCGGCGTGCGCAGCACCGCCATGTCGGGACCGGCGATGGCGCGCAGCGCGCCATTCTCCAGCCGCGTCACCCACGGCACCACGGCGCCGTAGCCGAAACGCAAGATCAGCTCGATGTGCATTTTCAGCTTGCCGCGCGTGCCGATGACGAGGCGCACGATCTCGGAATGCTCGGCTCGGAACGGCATGAAATCGACCAAGGTGGCGGCGCCGTCCGCGGTCTCGAAATGGGTTTCGAGAATAAGCGTATTCGGCCGGTAGCGCCGCGTGACGTGAGCTTGCTCTTGCGGGGCGATGAGCCAGCGGCCGTGATCGCGCGTGCCAAGGAGCGCGGCAAAGCACGCTTCCGAATCGAAACGCGGCCAGCACAGCCAGTCGATCGATCCGTTGCGCGCGACCAGCGCCGCGCTCTTGCAATCGCCGATCAGGGCATAGTCTTCGATCCGGGTCGACATGATCAGGAAAAATCCACGACGACCTTGATGTCGTCCGGTTGGGGTTCAAGCGATTGCGTCCACTGTTCGACCGGCACGCGCCGGGTGATCAGGCGGACGAGCCACGTCGGGTCGGCACGCCCGAGCGCCGCGACGGCGTCTTCGTAATGCCGGCGGTTGGCATTGACGCTGCCGAACACGGCGTCGTTGTCGAGCACCATGGTGCGATTGAGGCTGCCGACGTCGATATCGAAATCGTGGCCGGGCGACGACACGCCGATCAGGCAGACGATGCCGCCCGGCGCGGTACGGCCAAGCGCGTCGCGCACCACGCTCGGCGCGCCGGTGCACTCCATCAAAACGTCGGGCTTGAGCGAGTCGAGCTCGGTGAGTTTTTCCAAATGAAAGGTGCCGCCGATCCCATGCACGATCGCACGCTTTGCCGCACTGTCATGATGGTCGAGCACGTGGACATCGAGGCCGCGTTGCGCGCCCAGCAAGGCGGCGAGGAGACCGATCGGCCCGGCGCCGGTGACCAGGAGCGTCTGCGGCTGCCAGCCCCGCGAGCGCCGGCCGATGCGTTCGGTGTGATCCCAGGCCTTGGCGACGACGCTGGTCGGCTCGACCAGCACGCCGGCGTCGCCGAGCGCGCGATCGACCTTGACCAGAAAATCGGGCTCGATGCGGAAAAATTCCGAGCCGTAGCCATTGCGTTCCTTGATGCCGCGTTCGGTGTAGCGGCCGTTGCGGCACATATCCCATTCGCCGACGGCGCAGGCGGGACACGGCACCGGATCGGGCCGCCGCACGATGCCGACGACGCGGTCGCCGGGACGAAATCCGCTGTCGGGCGGCGCCTCGCACACTTCGCCCAGCGACTCGTGGCCGATCACCAATCGCTTCTCGCCCGGCGGCGCCCAGCCGTAAGACCCCGATACGATTTCACGGTCGGTGCCGCAGACGCCCAGCACCAAGCTGCGCACCAGCACGGCGCCGTCGGACCGTGGCGGCTCCGGGACGTCTTCAACGCGCGCTGAATTGGCAATACCGGGCGCGACAGTCAGGGCGCGCATTACTTTGTTCCGTACCTGGAAATGGTTGTTCCGTTAACTGGAATGTCTAAGCGCCGCCGCCCTGCGCAGCCAATGGGACGTAACGTCAGGTGTACCAACGTGCGTTTGCGAAAAAAGTTCCCGTCATGGAACCAAACGCGATTCTCGACGTTGTTTCGGCCGGGCCGAGCGGCGCACGAATCACGGGAATCGGCAATGGAACTCATCGGGCGCAAGCATTGGGCCATCGCAGAAGGATATATTCCTTCGCAAAGCTCGTTTGCCGATCCGGCCCTGATCTCGCACGAGACCGCGTGCATCCTCAACGCCACCGACACGGCGGCGCACATCCGCATCACCATATTTTTCGCCGACCGCGAGCCGATCGGCCCCTATCGGGTCAGCGTCGCCGCGCGGCGCACACTGCATTTGCGTTTCAACGATTTGAACGACCCGGCGCCGGTCCCGCGCGACACCGACTATGCGTCGGTGTTCGAGTCCGACGTGCCGATCGTCGTGCAGCACACGCGGCTGGATTCCCGTCGTGCCGAAGTGAGCCTGCTGTCGACGATTGCCTATGCCGAGGCCTGAGCCGCGGCACCTACCGCACTGCAACATGGCGGTCCAAGGGACCGCGACCGCGATCCGTAGAAGGTCCACAAAATCGCGGTGAAGAGTTCCCTTTTGAAAACACAGGCGTTTTCGCTGCACTGCACCGTTAATGGAACTAAGCGCGCCCAAACCGGTTATGAAGACAGCCGAAACAGGTGGTGTCATCGTGAAAGTTGTCGTCGTTTCCAACCGCGTCGCGCGGGCGCAGCCGGATGAGCCGATTGCCGGAGGACTGGCGGCAGCTCTGATCCCGATGGTCAAGGAGTCCGGCGCCATCTGGGTCGGCTCCAGCGGCCATGTCGGCGACCCAACGCAAACCAAGAATTCCTTCGCCCGGATCGAGGCGCTCGGCACCGGCGCGCTGGCGACGGTCGACATGCCGGCGAAGCATTATCTCAGCTATTACGAGGGCTTCGCCAATTCGGGCCTGTGGCCGGCGCTGCATTCGCGCCCAGACCTGATCCAGGTTTCACAAGAGAATTACGCGTCCTATCGCGAGATCAACGCCTTCATGGCGCGTGCGCTGCTGCGCTTCAATTCGCCGGAAGCGGTGTTCTGGGTGCAGGACTATCATTTCCTCACCCTGGGCGCCGAACTGCGCCGGCTCGATCTCGATCGCCCGATCGGCTTCTTCCTGCATACGCCATGGGCCGAGCGGCGCACCATGACGGCGGTGCCGCATCTCAACGAGATCGTTCGCGACATGCTCGCCTACGATCTGATCGGATTCCAGACCGTTGAGGACCGGCAGAATTTCGAAGACTACCTGCACCACGAGCTCGGCATCACCCCGGTCGATGGCACGATCGTGTCGCAATGGGGCTGGACCCAGCTCGCCACCTTCCCGATCGGCATCGACGTCGAGGAATTCGCCAAGCGCGCCAACAAAGCGGTGGCGCGTCCCGAGGTCGCGCGCCTGCGCGCGAGCCTCCACGGCACCAAGCTCGTGCTCGGCGTCGACCGGCTGGACTATTCGAAGGGTCTCGCCAATCGCGTGCGCGCCTTCGATCGCTTGCTGGAGATCGAGCCGTCGTTCAAGCGCGAAGTGGCGCTGCTGCAGGTCGCGGTGCCCTCGCGCGGCAATATCCGCGCCTATCGCGAGCTCAAGGCCGAGCTCGCCGCCCTGGTCAGCGAGGTCAATGGCCGCCACGGCGAAGTGGACTGGACGCCTATCCGCTATCTCAACAAGGGTTTTTCGCAGCTCACGCTGGCCGGTTTCTATCGCACCGCCCATGTCGGGCTGGTCACGCCGCTGCACGACGGCATGAACCTCGTCGCCAAGGAATATGTCGCCGCGCAAAATCCGTTCGATCCCGGCGTGCTGGTGCTTTCCTCGTTCGCCGGCGCCGCCAAGGAGCTCGACGCGGCGCTATTGGTCAATCCGCACGACATCGACGGCATGGCGCGGGCGATCGCGGTCGGTCTCGCCATGAGCGTCGAGGAGCGCCGCGAGCGCTGGCAGAGCATGGTGGTCAAGCTCAAGCGCGCATCGGTGCAGAACTGGTTCACCGATTTCCTGCACACGCTCGCCGAGGTGCGCCGCGCGCCGGCGATCCCGGCCAATCTGCCGCAGGTGCTCGATCTCGCGCAGCGACGCGCGGCCACTGCGCAGCGCTAGAGATTGATTATGGTCGCATCGGATCGGCGAAAAAGCATCTTCACCGTTATCTGACCGAGTTCGATTTCCGGTATTCCAATCGTGCCCGGTTGGGCCTAGACGACGTAGAGCGGACCAGCTGCGCTGTTGCGGCCATCATCGGCAAGCGGCTCACCTACAGCTAGCCTGATCACTGCGGGGCCATATGGAAAAGGCCGGGACGAAGAAAGCCCCGAAGCCGAGCAAGAAAGATCAGTACGAGCGGGTCCAAAATACCCCCCGCGATCTCGGCGTGGATGATGGGAAAAGCGCACAAAAGTTTGAGCGCGCTTTCGCGAAGATCGTGCCACCACGGAAGCGTTCTCACTCATCCGGCTGATATTGACCGATGCGAATATCCATATCGCCGTCGTCGCGGCTTTTCTCTATCGCGTTGAACTCTCGCGCTACGGGTGTAAAGCGACGGACAAATTCTCGAGCAACGTCGGTATCGCCCGCGAATCCTATAGCCCCGTAGCCGCTGTGGAAGTGCCAGAGTTTGTAGGTATCGTCGGCCTTCAGGAAAGCGCCTCGCCCTGATAATCGGCACACAAGACCACTGCCGCTTTCCCTTTGTGACGGCAGATTGCTGCTATGCAAATGGTCACGCGCGGCCTCCGAGCGTCGCGGTCATCGTCCAATTTTTGCTTTAGCCGATCCCAATTGACCGGGGTTATGGGACGGCGGCGGAAGGGGGTCATAGCCAACCCCTCTCAACCAATAGTATATCCCGGGTGGGTTTGCGAAGTACAAGATCGGCATCGGATCATTATTGCGAGGGGCCGACGGGTCCGGCTCGATGACAAGCTCCGTGATCAATCTGCGCACAATGAAGCTTGAATAAAAGAAGCGTTCACGTGGTCGCGGGACGGCATTGATCGCAACGGCTGCCTCTCTTCCGGTCTGTTGCTCCGGTCACGGGCGCGACGCGCCGCCAACGGCGGTCGAAGACCCTTGACAGGATCAACAGACCGGAAGCACGCGCTGTCCGTTGCGATCAATGCCTTGCTCTGCCTCTGCCAGCTTTAGATTGGACTTGCGCCAGCATCGACCCAAAATCATCACTCGTTAGCGCAGCAGCGCTGAAATCACCGCCGCAGCGTCTTGCGCGTTTTGGCGCGCACCGAGCGAATGGTGCCGCGGCCGGCCTGCTTGGCCGCCTCCTGCAGGGCATGGCGGATTTCGTCGCGCTTCTCATGGATCGAGGCAATCACCGGCCCGGCGGCGACGCCCAATCCCACCAAGGCGGCCTCCGACAGCTGCAAGCTCGCTTCGATGGTCTCGGGCACGGCGTCCGTGGCGCCGAGCGCATAAAGATGTCGGGCATGATCGGCGTCGCGGGCGCGCGAGACGATGAGGATATCGGGCCGCAGCGCCCGCACCTGCTCGACGACGACGTCGATCAGGTCATGGGTATGGATGGTGATGATGACGCCGGCCGCCGTCGCCAGGCCGCAAGCCTCGAGGAATTTCGTATCGGCGGCATCGCCATAAAAGACGTCGTGGCCGTCGCGGCGGTCGCGCGTCACGGTGGGCGCGTCGAGGTCGGCTGCGATATAGCGGATGCCGTGTTCCTTGAGCAGCGCGCACACGACTTTGCCGACTCGGCCATAGCCGACCACGATGGCATGGCGCTGTCCGCCGCTCGGGCGCGCGGTGAGCTCGGTGTCCACGGGCCGGCTCGCCCGCAGCCGCGAGGCAAAGCGCCGGCCGGCGAAAGACAACAGCGGGGTGAGCGCCATGGTCACCGAAGTGACGGCGAGCGTAAAGCTTGCACGCTGCGGCTCGATCAGCGCCGCGGCAGACGCCATGCCGATGCCGACGAAGGCGAACTCGCCGCCCGGACCGAGCAGCAAGCCGGTCTCGACGGCGACCGGCCACGACAAGTGGAAAACTTTGGCCAGGCAGATCAGCAGCACGGCCTTGATGACGATCAGGCCGGTGACACCGCCGGCGAGCCAAAGGGGATCGCGTAAAAGCTCGCGCACGTCGATATCCATGCCGACGGTGAAGAAGAAGATGCCGAGCAACAGACCTTTGAACGGCTCGACGGTCGCCTCGATCGCCTTGCGGTATTCGGTCTCGGCAAGGAGCAGGCCGGCGATGAAGGCGCCGAGCGCCATGGACAGGCCCGCCTCGTAGGCGATCACTCCGGCCGCAATGACGACGAACAGAATGACGGCAATGAACAGCTCGGTGGAACGCGCGTTCGCCACCAACCGGAACAGCGGCCGCAGCAGCACGCGGCCGAAGACGACGATGACGGCAACCGCAATCACGGCCTGAAGCAACGCCGTGCCGAGACTCTTGAGCACCGAACCGCCGGAACCCGCGGCCAGGATCGAGATGAACATCAGGATCGGAATGACGGCGAGATCCTGGGCTAGCAGGACGGAAAAGCTGGCGCGGCCGACGGTGGTGGTCAGGCGTTCCTGGTTCGACAGCAATTCGAGCACGATCGCGGTGGAGGACAACGACAGGCACGCGCCGAGGATCACCGCTTCCGACGCCGATTGGCCGAGCAGCAATGCCACACCCGCGAGCAACGCCGTGGTCAGCAGCACCTGCGATCCGCCAAGGCCGAACACCAGCCGTCGCATCGCCAACAGCCGTTGAAACGACAGTTCCAACCCGATCAGGAACAACAGGAAGACGATGCCGAGCTCGGCAATGCCTTCGACGTTCTTGGCATCGCTGACAGTGAACCAGAACAGCGCCGGATACTTTTGATTGAACGTGCCGAGCCCGAGCGGCCCGAGCAGCGCGCCGGCGCCGAGATAGCCGAGCACGGGGCTCAGGCCGAAGCGGCGCACCATCGGCACCACGACGCCCGCCGTGCCGAGCACGATCAGCGCATCGCTGTAATTGGAGATGTTGATGATGGTCGAGGCCAAAGCATGCTCCCGCTTGGGTCGATCGCAACGTGTGGCTCGGCCCTACCGAGCGACAAGACAGTGTAATCGCGCCGACGGCCCTCGCCTATTCGCCGATCACCGCTATGGCGTTTATTTCGATCAAATAGTCCGGCGACGTCATCTTGGCGACCTCGACCATGGTCGAAGCCGGCGCCGGCGCCTTGAAATACTCGCGCCGGACTTTGTGGATGAGATCGAAGTGCTCCATGTTGCGCACATAGACATCGACCCGGCAGATGTCGTCCATGGTGCCGCCGGCCTCTTCGACCGCGGCCTTGATGTTTTCGCAGACCTGCCGCGTCTGCGCCTCGATATCGCCGACGCCGGCGATGGTCCCATCGGCACGGCGCGCGGTCATGCCGGAGATGAAGACGAGGCGGCCGCGCGCGGCGACCATCGTGGCATGGGAAAAATGGCCGCTCGGCTGGCGCAGTTTTGGCGAAATGACTTGCGTTTTCGGCATGGGCACCCCCGTTTCGTTGCAAATCTGCTTGTGCAGTAGAACCGCTGCGTGCGAGCCGCACAAGATGACCCGCATGCGATGCGGTTGACGCCGCGCGGCGATTTCCGCAGCATCCGCCGCATAAGGGAGAAATGCGCCCATGAGCGACATGACCATCAAAGCCATCCGCACCACCATGCTGCGCGTGCCGTGGCCGCAGACGCCGTGGCTCAAGGGCCACGCCTTCGGCGACGCCCGCAACTTTCTGGTGGTCGATGTCGAGACCAAGGGCGGCATCATCGGCATGGGCTATCTGTTCCTGTTCCGGCCGGGTATCCGATCCATCATCGCCTGCCTCGACGAAGTGATCATCCCGCGAGTCATCGGCAAGGATGCCAGCGCCGTCGAGGCGATCTGGCAGGATTTGTGGAAAACCACCATCACGTTCGGCCGCGGCGGCATCGCTACGATGGCGATGTCGGCGCTCGACATCGCGCTGTGGGACGCGCTCGGCAAAAAGGCCAAGCTGCCGCTGCATCGGCTGTGGGGCCACTATCGCGCGCAGATGCCCGCTTACGGCTCAGGCTGCTTCCGCGGCTCCGGCGGCGACGGCATGATCGCCAAGGCGCTGCACTACAAGGAGCGCGGCTACAAGGCGATCAAGATGCAGGTCGCCCACACCGCCGATCTGCGTACCGATCTCGACAACGTCAAACGCATGCGCGAAGCGGTCGGGCCCGACATCGACATCATGATCGACGTCAATATGGGCTGGACCGCCGACGTCGCCATCCAGATGGGCCGCAAATTCCAGGACTACGACGTGTACTGGCTGGAGGAGCCGGTGGTGCCGGACGACTTCGCCGGCTATCTGCGTATCGCGCAAGCGCTCGATCTGCGCATCGTCGGCGGCGAGACCCATTTCACCCGCTTCGATCTCAAACCATTCTTCGAAAATCCACGGTTGCCGATCCTGCAGCCCGATCCGATGCGCGGCGGCCTGACCGAGCTGCGCAAGATCGCGACCGTCGCCGACACCTGGGGCATGACGATGGCGCCGCATCTGTTTCCCGAGCTGAACGTGCAGCTCCTGGCCTCGATCCCGAACGGGATTTGGATCGAGGACATGGGGCTTGCGGAGGATCTGTTCGTCGATCCCGTGCCGGTGGTGAAGGGCATGATCACCGCGCCGGAACGGCCGGGGCACGGGCTGGCGTTCAAGCCGGAGATTTTGCGCGATTGCGCGATCACGTAGGTCTACGATTTGCCGCTATGGTCTGCCGCATAAATCCCAAGGAGCCGCCGTGAAAGTCTGCATGTTCCATCTGATGCCGTATCGCGATCTGCCGGCGGATTTCGACAAGCATTACAAGTCCGCCTACATCGATCCGGTCTGGTTCGACGTCGCCGATCCGAAGAAGGTGGGCCAGTATTACAACTGGACGCTTGACGAGTTCATCCACGCGGCGCGCTCGGGCATGAACGGGGTGTGCACCAACCAGCACCACCAGAACGTCTACGGCTTTATGGCCAATCCGAGCCTGATGGGCTCGGTGCTCGCCCGCGCCACCGACGGCATGAACGTGGCGGTCGTGCAGCTCGGCTCGACCTTGCCCTCGACCAGCCCGCCGACGCGGATCGCCGAGGAATACGCCATGATCGATTGCATCAGCGGCGGCCGCCTGGTCGCCGGCTTTCCGGCCGGATTGCCGACCGACGCCACCATCTCCAACGGTGTCGTGCCGGTCGAGCAGCGCGAGCGTTACCGCGAGGCGCTGGAGCTGGTGCAAAAAGCCTGGTGCGCCAAAGAAGTCTTTGCCTGGAACGGCAAGCACTATCAGCTGCCGATGGTCAATCTCTGGCCGCGGCCGATCCAGCAGCCGCATCCGCCGATCTGGATTCCCGGCTCCGGCAGTGCCAGCACGGTCGAGTTCGTCGTCGATCGCGACGACAGCTTCTGCCATCTGAGTTACTATGGCGCACAAAATGCCCACAGCCTCGGCGATTATTACTGGGACACGGTGACCAAGCGCGGCCGCGATGCGAACCCGCACCGGCTCGGCTTTTTGCAACTGATCGGCGTATCCGAGAGCGACGAAGCGGCGGAAGAATACGCGCCGCACGCCGAATACTTTTTTCACAAGCTGTTGCGCACGCCGCCGCATTATCAGGCCATCCCCGGCTATCAGGATCACGCCAGCCTGGTGCATGCGATGAAAACGCCGCTGCGCCAGCGCTTCGACGTGCGCGATCTCAAATACAAGGACTTTGTCGACCGCGGCTTCGTCATCACCGGCAGCGCGGCGACCGTGCGCGACCGGCTGCTCGACGGCATCAAGCGGCTGCGCATCGGCCACCTGCTGGCGCTGTTGCATTTCGGCTCGATGCCGCACGAATTGTGCATGAAGAACATCTCGCTGTTTTCTCGCGACGTGCTGCCGCATCTGCAGGATCTATGGGACGACGAATGGGAAGACCGCTGGTGGCCGGAAACTTTAAGGCAAAAGCGTCCCGCCGTTGCGGCAGCAGCAGCAGCCGCATCCTGAAAGCCAAAAACAAGGAAAGCTCCCAATGGCGGCGATGCCGATGCGCAAGCTGCGACTATGGCAGGACAAGATCGAGACCGAAGTCGCGATCTTCGGCTCCGGGCCGCCGCTCGTTTTCCTGCACGGCTCATGGGGCCTGCGCAACGACCAGGACTTTCTCGA
>JBAUYI010000470.1:0-3408 GCA_049584715.1 Xanthobacteraceae bacterium | reverse complement strand
GGGTGATGTCGCGGGTGGCGACGACGCGCACCCCTTCCGGCAAGGTGATGTCGCTCAGGTGCTTGGAATAGTTGATCTCGAGCTCGCTGACGTCGACGTCGATGCCGGTCGGGATGGCGTCGGCGCGGCAGCGCACCTCGATGGTGTGGGTGACGATGCTGACCGTGCCGCCGCGCTTCACGCCCGGCGACTGGTCGGCGTTCCTGACATGGATCGGAATGTTGACGCGGATGGTGGCGCCCTCGCCGAGCCGCATGAAGTCCACATGCAGCGGCAGGTCGCGCACCGCATCGAGCTGGAAGTCGCGGGGAATGACGCGGTGCTTCACGCCGTCGATCTCGACGTCATGGATGGTGGTGAGAAAACGCCCGGCATAGATGCGGTGGTGCAAATCGGCGTAATCAAGCGAAATCGGCAGCGGCGGCTTGCCGTCGCCATAGATGATTCCGGGAACGCGGCCGGCACGACGTTCGGCCCGGGCGGCCCCCTTGCCTGCCCGCGAACGCGCCGTCGCCTTGATCAGATTGACGGTCGCCATGATGATATCCTCGTCTAAAGCTCTGTCTTATAAGTGGAATTCCGCGGCGAGCCTCCAGGGGTGCTGTAGCGGCCGGCGGACGCCGCGCTTATAGCGGCGCAGGTTTCGAAAGACAAGGAATGATGGCGCGAAGACGCTTAGGCCGGAACGTGCCCGGATTAACCGCCGCCTGAGGTGCCGCCTGCCGTTTGAGTTGAAGATGTGGTGCCGGGCGTGCCGGTCTTGCCGAGCGCAGCCTCGAGCGCGGCGACACGGGCCTTGAGCGCCTCGTTTTCCTCACGCGCCAGGCGGGCCATGTCCTTGACCGCCTCGAAATCCTCGCGCTTGACCACGTCGAGATCGCGCAGGATGCGCTCCGCCTGGTTGCGGAATAGCGTCTCGACCTCGCGCCGCATGCCTTGCGCGGCGCCGGCGGCGTCGTTCATCAACCGCGCGACCTCGTCAAAGAACCGATTTGTGGTCTGGACCATGACTGCCTCCGAACTCCGGGAGTCCCGCTTGATATGCCCGCAGACAATGGCGATGGTGCGGCGCGCTCGCAAGAGGCGCGGCGCAACGAGTCGCGCCAACCAGCCGTTGATGAAAGCCAGCTGATGCTCCCGGTCATGCTTGCAGTTTTGCCCGTCCTGCCGTTTCCCGCGATCAATCCGATCTTGATCTCGATCGGGCCGCTGGCGGTGCGCTGGTATGCACTGGCTTATATCGTCGGCATCATCGCCGGCTGGTTTTATGCGCGCACCATCATTGCGTCGGAGCGGTTATGGGGCGGGCCGGCGCCGCTGACGGTGATCGACTTCGACGATTTCGTTATCTGGATCACGCTCGGCATCATTCTCGGCGGCCGTACCGGCTACGTGCTGTTCTACAATCTTCCGCATTTCATCGAGCATCCGCTGCAGATCTTCGAGTTGTGGAACGGCGGCATGTCGTTTCACGGCGGCGTCGCCGGCTGCATCGTCGCCATCGTCACCTTCGCGCTCAAGCGCGGCATCCCGATACTGTCGCTCGGTGACATTATCGCCGCAGTCTGTCCGATCGGTCTGTTCCTCGGCCGCGTCGCCAATTTCATCAACGGCGAATTGTGGGGCCGGCCGACCGACGTGCCGTGGGCGATGATCTTTCCCAATGGCGGTCCGATCCCGCGTCATCCGAGCCAGCTTTATGAAGCGACGCTGGAAGGCGTCGTCCTCTTCATCGTGCTCGGCCTCATGGTGCGCTTCGGTGCCTTGAAGCGTCCCGGCGTCGTCACCGGAAGCTTTGCGCTCGGCTACGGCGTGGCGCGCGTCATCTGCGAATTGTTCCGCGAGCCCGACGTTCAGCTCGGCTTTCTCTGGGGCGGCCTGACCATGGGCATGCTGCTGTGCATTCCGCTGATGCTCGGCGGCATCGCCATCCTCACTTACGCGCTGAGCTACGAACCGAAACCGAAAGATGGCTGAGACAACGGCGCTAGAGAGCGAAATCCGCCGGCGCATCGCCGCCGCAGGGCCAATGCCCGTTGCCGACTATATGCGGCTGTGTCTGACCCATCCCAAGCACGGCTACTACATCAACCGCGATCCGCTCGGTAGCGACGGCGATTTCATCACCGCGCCGGAGATCAGCCAGATGTTCGGCGAGTTGATCGGGCTGTGGTTGGCCGCGGTCTGGCGGCAGATGGGCGCGCCGGAAAACATTCGCCTCATCGAGCTCGGGCCCGGGCGCGGCACATTGATCCTCGACGCGCTGCGGGCGGCGCGCGTGGTGAAAGGTTTCCGCGAGGCGATCGTGCTGCATCTGGTCGAGATCAGCCCGGCGCTGCAAAAGCTGCAGCAGCAGCGGCTGGAGGGCCTCGACGTTCCGGCGCTTTGGCACGCGACGCTCGATGACGTCCCCGGCGGCCCGAGCCTCGTCATCGCCAACGAGTTCATCGATGCGCTGCCGGTTCATCAAGCGGTCAAGCAAGCCGACGGCTGGCATGAGCGCGTCGTCGATGTCGGCGCCGACGGCAATCTCTGCTTCGGCCTGGCGCGCGAGACGCTCTTTCACTTCGAGACCAGCCTGCCGCGCGGCTTGCGGCAGTCGCCCGAAGGCTCGATCTTCGAATGGCGCCCCGACCGGATCGCGCTCGAGCTCGGCCGGCGCATGCGCTCTGACGGCGCGGCGCTGATCCTCGACTACGGTCACGTCAAATACGGCCTCGGCGACACATTGCAGGCGATCGCCGGGCACGCTTACACCGATCCGTTGCGCGCGCCGGGCGAAGCCGATCTCACCGCGCATGTTGATTTCGAGGCGCTGGCGCAGTGCGCCGAAAGCATCGGCGGCCGCATTCATGGACCTATTCTGCAGCGCGACCTGCTGCTCCGCCTCGGCATCGACCAACGCGCAGCCGCGCTCAAGGCCAACGCCTCGCGCGACAAGGAGCTGGAGATCGAGCTGGCGCGCTCGCGCCTGACCGAAACTGGCGCGCAGGGCATGGGGGAGTTATTCAAGGCGCTCGCCATCGCCGATCCAAAACTGGGGCCGCTACCCGGATTTGAGACGCCGCCATGATGATCGAGGCTCGAACGCTCGCGCTCGACGGCATTCGCCACGGTTTCTTCACACGCCAGGGCGGCGTTTCCGGCGGCCTTTATGCCAGCCTCAATGGCGGCGTCGGATCGAACGATGACCGCGCCCATGTCGCGGAAAATCGCGCCCGCATGGCAGCCGCGGTCGGGGTCGAGCCGAGCCGCTTTTTGACCTGCTACCAGATCCACTCGCCGCAGGTGGTGGTCGCGGAAACGCCGTGGCTGCCCAAGGCCCGGCCCCGCGCCGACGCCATCGTCACGCGCATGCGGGCGCTCGCCATCGGCATCAGCACCGCGGATTGCGGACCGGTCCTCCTC
>JBAUYI010000469.1:0-10811 GCA_049584715.1 Xanthobacteraceae bacterium | reverse complement strand
GCGCCCAGATCTCGTGATAGTCCCATTGCGCGCCCCAGGCGACGCAGCAGGCGAAGCGCTGCTCCAGCGACGCCGCGCGCGGCGCGTAATAGCCGCCGAGGCTGAGCGCCATCACGCCGATGCGCTTCGGGTCGAATTCCTGGCGGCCGGCGAGATACTCGTAAACCGGCGTGGCGTAGCGTTCGGTCTCGGCAATGAGCGGCAGATTGCGGAAGCGCACGCTCTCGCCGTTGCCCGGCCCATCGACGATCAGGCAGCCGATGCCGCGCGCGGCGAGATCGGGTACGCCGTAGCCGTATTGCAGCTCCTTGGTGACGTCGAAGCCGTCGAAGAACACCATCGCAGGCGCTGGGCGTCCGCGCGTCGCCTCGGGGTCCGGATGCACCAGGAGTGCCGGCAGGCTTGTGCCCTCGTACGGCACCTCGACCGGCTCGATGCGCGGGCGGCGGATGATGGCGGCCGCTTCCTTGAATAGCGCCACCGACTGCGCATAGACGTCCATACTGCGCTGTGAGCGCGGATGAATGAAGCGCTCGCCGGTCTGGTAATAGCGGCAGGCGCGCATGAAGCACGACGCCGCGGTGAGCTTGTGGCCGGCGCGCATGGCGTCGCGGCCGCGCGCCGTGATCTTGTCGCCCATGCGGGCCCATTCCTCGAACCAGGCGTCGTCGTCGCCCACCTTATCGGTGAGCGCACGGCCGACCCGGTTGACCTCGTCGATCTCGACCCCGGTCCACGGCGCGCCGGAGAGGCAGATCAACAGCCCCATCGACCAGCGATAGTTGGTCGGGAAGTAGAGGAAGGCGGGATCGTCTTTTTTTGCCACGGCGGGCTCGTCGGTGTTGTCAATGGCGGGATTGGTTTCCTCGTCTAGCATGGCTTACCCCTCACACGGTACGCAACAGCTTGCTGTGAAGTCACAGGGGAGCCGGGCATGGCGGCGGATCGGCTGGCGCCGATCCGGCCCACACCCACGATATTTCGAATGAGATGTTGTCCGCCCCGCCGCCGGCGCCGCCCAGATCGGTATTCGGCGAATAACTCCCCAAGCGGCATCATGGGGCCGATCGAGCCTTGTTGATGGCGATACCGCAGCACCGGTTGGACATTTTTGCGGTTGGCTTCGCCGCGCATGGCCAGTGTTCTCGGCTATCGTTCAATCACGGATTGTCCGCTCGAAAACTCTGCAATAAGCTCCGCCGTGACATCGGCGCTGTGCCATGGGACCGGGCACATGTGACGCAGCGATGGTGGTGTCGTTCGGGCGTCGCTTTCGACGCGTAATCCCGAAGTCGCGATTGCAACAGGTGGAGGATCGACCATGCCATGGACCGTCAGCGCCAGTGCCCGCGTTCCCCGTGATCCCAAGTTCAAGGCGCTCGACGCGTCGGCGCTTTACGCCATCGCGCAAGCCGCGGTGAACGTCGAGCTGTTCACCATCCCGCTCTACATGGGCACGCTGTACTCGATCCAGGGCACCCATCAGATCACCGCCAAGGACCAATCCTATTTCAAGGGCCGGCTGTGGCCCGGCGGCGCCACCACCGCCAATCCCACCACCGCCAACGAGAAGGCGTTCAACATCATCTTCTCGGTGTTCATCCAGGAAATGCTGCACCTGCAGCTCGCCGCGAACATCGCCACCGCGATCGGCGCCAGCCCGAGCTTCACCAGCCTGGCGCTGCAGGACGCCAACAACGGCTGGACCTGCTACGGCCCGACCAACACGGTCATCCCCCACATCGTCGACCTGCGCGACATGGACGCGCCCTACAACAGCCTGATCGTCAATATCGCGGCCTTGACCAAGCCGCAGGTCAATCTGTTCCTGGCCATCGAGGAGCCCGACGCCGTCGCGCGCAAGCACATCGTCAAGGGCAAATATTTTCCCACCGTGCCGTTTGCCGATTGGGAGACATGGTACACCGAGAAAAACCTGCCGATGTTCGGCACCATCGGCGCGCTTTACCAGTGCTATTACGACTACCTGCACATCCGCTATTCCGACGGCACCAGCCTCTGGCAATACGTCACCGTGAGCTCGCGGCAGCGCGATCTGTTCAACGTCGAAGTCGCCGACGACCATCCGGCGCGCGAATATCCGGGCTTCGAGGCGTCGCTGAGCTCGCTGAAAACCATCGTCGACATGATGGACGCCATCACCGATCAGGGCGAGGGCTCAACGCTGATCAAGACGGCGGCGAACCTCGCGGCCGTGGAGGATAAATACCGATCGTCCGACGCCGCGCTGAAAGCGGACTATCCGAGCTATACCGATGCCGGCAAGCCGGCGCCGTCCGCGGACGCGGCGGCGCGCTTCAAGAACGACGGTAAGGATCATTTCGAGCGTTTCCAGGAGGTGATGGCGCTGCTCGGTCAGGGCCAGATCGTCACCTGGACCGATTGGTTCAAAGTCGGCAAGACCTGGACGAAGGAGGATTTGCAGGCGCCCGACTACAATCCGAACGACCATTCGAATCTGCCGACCACGGCGGCGATCGCGGCGGCGCTCAACACGCTGGCGGCGCCGGCGGTGCGCGATGCCAATCACAAGCTGATCAGCAAGGTCGCGGCCGGCGCCATTGCCGGCGTCACCACCGTGCTGAACGAATATTGGAAGAGCCAGAACCCGAGCAATCCGGTGGCGTTCCCGTCGCCGTCGATGGGCGGCACCGGCGACCGCATGGCGATTTGCTGGGCGCTGTTTGGCGAGGCGCCGGACCTGTCGCTGGGCGTCGATCCGATCGTTCCCGGCAAGCTCTATCACGCCTGCCAGTCGCTCGATTTTGCCGCGCTGGGCAACAACCAGTGCGCGGCGCCGGAGGTGTTTCACACCTGCATCGGCTCCAACAAGTGCAAGGCGCAGGGCGGTTGCGGCTTCGTGCAGCAGACCACCGGCGGCGGCATTTGCGGCCATGCCGCGGGAACCCGCGGGCCGCTCAGCGCCGGCTGCGTGCATCCGCCGCCGGCCGGCGCGCTCTACTCGGCGCCGAGCGACAACAAGTGCGGCACGTTCGGTGGCTGCGCGGTGCCGATCTCGGCCTCGCAGGTCTATCCCAAGAGCGGCACCATGCAGCTGTTCGACTTCACCGGCAGCGGCAACACGCCGGCGCCGCTCGGCAAGCTGGAATTTGCGGCAGGCGATCTGGTGCACGACGTGGCGTATCAAGCTTATCTGAAGGTCATGCAGCACCGCGGCAAGACGCCGCCGGCGAACCCGCCGCCGCCGGACCCCATCCGGCTGGCGTTTCCGCCGTCGACGTGAGCGGGCTTGCTGCCGTATCGCGTTCTTGCCGCGCGGCGTAGGTTGAATACATGACCAGCGGCCAACCTCGCCTCGGCTTGCCGAATCTCGGCGACGGCGTCGGCTTGCGCGATGCGCATTTCCCGCATCTCATGCGCACCGACCCGTCGCGTTGGGGCGTCGATTGGTTCGAGATCATCAGCGAGAATTTCATCGACAATCACGGCTATCCAGCGCACGTGCTCGATCGCGTGCTGGCCCATCGCCCGGTGGTGATGCACGGCGTCTCGCTGTCGATCGGCAGCACCGATCCGCTCGATGCGGTCTATCTGCGCAAACTGCGTGATCTTGCCAACCATGTGCGGCCGGCCTGGATCTCCGATCACCTGTGCTGGACCGGCATCAACGGCGTGAACTCCCATGATCTCCTGCCGATGCCGCTGACGCGGCAGAGCCTCGCCCATGTGGTCGATCGCGTGCGTGCCGTGCAGGATTTTCTCGGCCGGCCGTTGGTGCTGGAGAACCCGAGCACGTATCTCGAGTTTCGCGTCTCCGACATTCCGGAATGGGAGTTTTTGCGCTTGTTGGCGGAACAGAGCGGCTGCGGCCTCCTGCTCGACGTCAACAATGTCTATGTCAGCGCCACCAATCACGGTTTTGACATGACGACCTATGTCGAAGCGGTGCCAGCCGACCATATCGTGCAAATCCATCTCGCTGGCTGCACCGATTGCGGCACCCACATGATCGACACCCATAATCAGCCGGTGCCCGATCGGGTCTGGCCGCTCTATGTCACGGTGCAGCAGAAGACCGGCGGTGTCTCGACCTTGCTGGAATGGGACGCCGATATTCCGCCCTATCCGGAATTGATCGCGCAGCTCGCCAAGGCCAAGGACGCGCGGCGGGGTACTTTGCCCGATGCGGCGCCGCCGGCCGCCGTGGCGGGCCGGGCGCTGTCCACGCCGATCGATTTTTATCTCGGCCATACCGATGGCTGACGGCGTGACTGACACCGATCTTGGCGTTCTGCAGCGCTGGATGCTGAGCGCGGTGACGACGCCCGGCGGCGTGCGCGAAGGCGTGCGTCTGGCGCGCGACCGTTACGCGCTCGACACCGATGACACGGTGAAGGGCTCGAACCGGCTGTCGGCGCACGAGCGCCTTGAGATTTACGCTCGCGGCTATGTGCTGCGTCTGTTGGAGTGCCTGCGCGCCGAATTCCCGATCCTGCTGGCGCTGGTGGGCGACCAGGTTTTTGAAATGTTCGCGTCGTCCTATGTGTGGACCAAGCCGTCGCGATCGCCCTCGCTGTACGATCTTGGCGCCGGTTTTGCCGCGTTCCTGGAGGCGACGCGGCCAGCCTCCGAGCCGGGGTCGATCGAGGCGCTGCCGGCAAACCTCGCCGCGCTCGAACGCGCCCGCGCCGAAGCTTTTCGCGCACGCGGCCTGGAGAATGACCAGGCGCATCACGCGGCCGATGTGTTCACCTTGATGCTCTCCGGCGCGTCATTGCGCCTGCCGGCAAGTGCGAAGCTATTATCGCTCGCGTTCGATTTCACCGACGCCATTGCGGCGGTCCAGCGCGGCGAAACGCCCGAGGTGCCGCAGGCGAAGCCGACCTGTTACGCCATTGCCCGCAGCCGCTATCGCGTGAGCGTCCACGTTTTGCAGCCCTGGCAATTCGCGTTTCTCGGCGCCTGCGGGACGAAGGGCCTGCCGCTGCAAGCCGCCTGCGATGCGGTCCGTCAGACGACCGGGCACGAGGCTGCCGAGATTCAGGCCAATCTTCTGCTCTGGTTGCCGGCGGCCTTGGACGCCGGCATGGTGACGATGACCGGCTGAAAGAATGCGCTAGATATTTTCCGCGCCGCCGCCGGCGTCGCCGAGATCGGTGTCGGCGAACAGCTCGTCGAGCTTCATGGCGCGGCCGATCAGGCCTTGCTGGTGGCAATAGCGCAGCACGGTTTCGAGGTTCTTGCGGTTGGCGTCGCCGAGGCCGTAGGCCCACGGGTCGGCACCCAGGACTTCGAGTTGTTCCTCCCACGCCGTCCTGATCCAGGCCAGCGGCGTGGTGCGCGGGTTGGCGACGTGGCGGTAGGCCAGCGCCTTGGCCTCGTCGAACGCCTTGACCAGATTGGTCGCGACCCAGGGATATTTGTCGATGATCTCCTGGCGTACGACATTGACATGCATGATCGGAAAAATTCCGGTGTTGCGGAAGAATTCGATCTCGATGTCCTTGTAGTTCGGGAACAGCCGCATGATGCGCTTGTCGCCGTCGCGAAACAGGGGCGGCAGATCGGGCGACAGCATCGCGGGGATCTCGCCCTCCGCCAGCATGACGTCGAGCCGTTTTTCCGGCGGCGCCATTTCGATGCGCAGGTCTTTTGGCGGCGTGAACTCGAAATCCTCGCTGCGCTCGACGACCCAGGTGCACTGGCGATGCGGCACGCCGTAATATTCTTCCAGAATGCCGCGCATCCAGATGTTGGAGGCCGGCTGGAAATTGGTGCCGCCGATTTTCTTGCCGATCAGGTCTTTCGGTTCGCGGATGCCGGACTTGGCGTTGACGAAGACAAAGCCGTGGCGGAAGCGCCGGTGCAAAAACACCGGGATCGCGGCCAGCGCCTCGCCGCGGTCGCGGGCCATGTAATAGCCGCCGATATTGATTTCGCAGACGTCGAACTCGGTCTTGCGCGCCATGCGCCAGTGGCGCTCGCGCGAGCCCATGCCGGTGAGCATGACCAGCTCGATGCCGTCGGCTTGCACGGTGCCGTCGCTCAGCGCGCGCACGATCTCGTAGTCGCCGCAGGCGACGGTGAGTTTCAGTTTCGCCATTTCGATTGTCCTCCTAGCGCCAGCGGCTGAACCGGGTCTCGGCGCGGCGCACGATTTCGTTGAGCACGATGGCCATGGTGGCGAGCATGGCGACAAGGCCGAACAGTTTGGTCGGATCGAAATTCTCGGTGAACATGGTGGTGAAGTGGCCGATGCCGGCGGTCGAGACGTAAAGCTCGGCGAGCAGCACGCCGAGCAGCGCGCCGCTCATGCCGAGCCGCATGCCGGCGAAAAAGCTCGGGATCATGTGCGGGAAGATCACCCAGCGCAAAATTTGCCAGCGGCTGGCGCCCATGGAGCGCGCGCTTACGAGCAGAATGGGTTTCATGTTCTGCACGCCGGCCACAATAGCGATCATGATCGGGAACATGCCGTGGGTGACGCCGAAGGCGATCTTCGAAGCGGGGCCGATGCCGAAATAGAGAATGAACAGCGGCAGGATGGTGATCTGCGGCAGGCCGTAGAGCAAAAGGATGATCGGCATCAGGCTGCGGCGCGCGAACGGCCGCAGACCCACCGCCAGGCCAACGGTAAGGCCGATCACCACCGCGATGGCGAAGGCGACGGCCAGCTCGAAAAGCGTCAGCCGCAGCGCCGCCGGCACGCCGTTGGTGTGCCACACCGCGCCGAGCGATAGCAGCACGCGCGACGGCGGGCTGATGAACAGCGGATCGATGAACCAGCGCGCGGCGATTTCCCAGGCGATCAGGAGCAGCGCGACGACGCCGAGCCGGACCACGCCGCCATGCCGCAGCAGGAAGTGGCGAAGTTTTGGGTTCATATCCGGCGCCTGCCGCGGGCTTCGAGGAACGAGACGGCGCCGTTGAGCAGGCCCGCGATCACCACGACAAAGGCGATGTAGGCGAACATGCGCGCCATATCCATGCCCTCGGCCAACTGGACGATGTGATGGCCGAGGCCGGCCAGCGAAGCGATGACCTCGCTGCCGATAATGGCGAGAAGCGCGATGGTGAATCCCATACGCAGGCCGGAGAGGATCACCGGCAGGGCTGCGGGAACGAGCACGTAACGGAACAACTGATAATCCGACGCGCCCATCGATTTGGCCGCGGTGACCAGCGTGCGGTCGACATTGCCGAAGCCGGCGATGGTCGAGAGCACGATGGGAAAGAAGCTGATGGTGGCGCCGAGCGCGATCTTCGACGCCGGGCCGAGGCCGAAGAACAATATGTAGAGCGGCAGGAACAGAATGATCGGGATCGAATAGATGCCGGCGAACAGCGGCTCGAACACGCGGATGGTATAGCCAGTGCGGCTGACGAAATAGCCGACGATGGTGCCAAAGGTCATCGACAGCGCGAACGCCGCCGCAAGCTCGGTCAAGGTGATGCGCAGATCGGGCAGATATTCGCCGGATCTCAGGACATCGAGCAATTGTTGCCATACCGCGATCGGATTCGGCAGCAGCAGCCGATTGATGCCCCAGCGGTTGGTCGCGAGATACCAGAGCGCGAGGATGCCGAGCAGAAAGCCGAGCTGCACGGCCCGGCTGCCGATCCGCGCGGCTCGCTCGTTGCGCCGCGCCATCACGAAGCTCCCGGGCCGCGGGCCGATTCGATGACGGTCTTGCGGATTTCATCGTGCAGCAACGCATAAAGCTCGTTGCGCAGCACGGCGAATTTTTCCGAGGTGACGAATTCCGGCTTGCGCGGATGCGGCTCGTCGACGCGGATGATTTTCTTGATGGTGCCGGGCCGCGCCGAAAACACCGCGACCCTGTCGGCCAGGAACACCGCCTCGCCGAGGCTGTGGGTGACGAACACGATGGTTTTGTCGGTGCGCGACAGCAGCACCGAAAGGTCCTCGCCGAGGATCATGCGGGTCTGCTCGTCGAGCGCGCCGAACGGCTCGTCCATCAACAGGATATCGGTCTTCAGCGACAGCGCCCGTGCCAGCGCCGCGCGCTGCCGCATGCCGCCGGAGAGCTGGCTGGGATAATGGTGGGCGAACTCGGCAAGGCCGACGGCTTCGAGCGAAAGCTTGGCCCGCGCCTCGTGCTCGGATTTCGGCACGCCCTGGAACAGCATGCCGAGGCGGACGTTTTCAAGCACGGTGTTCCAGGGAAACAGCGCGTTCTCCTGGAACACGAAGGCGATGTCTTGCGGCATCGGCCCGCGCACCGGCTTGCCGGCGACTTCGACGGCACCGCTGGTCGGCGTCATCAGGCCGCCGATGACGTTGAGCAGCGTGGACTTGCCGCAGCCGCTCGGCCCGATCAGGCAAAGCAGCTCGCCGCGGGCGATGTCCAGCGAGGTGTCGTCAAGCGCGCGGACATATTGCGTCTCGCCCGCCTCGCCGAACTGGTGCGAGACGCCTTTGACACGGACCGCGGCGTCGCGCTCGGTCATTTCGGCAGATACGCTTCGGTGAGCAGCGATGCCATGTCGGGCTTCGCCGGCAAGAGTTTCGTATCGACAAACGACGTCGCCAACAGGTCGAGCGCCTTCGGATTGAAACGTCCGTCGAGACTCATGGTCGGCATGGTGTCGTCATAGATGGCGCTGGCGACGCCGGGCGACATGCCGATCAGTTTTATGGTGGTGTCGATGATGGTTTGCCGATGATCGCGCATAGAGGCGATGGTTTCGAACCAGCCGGCGAGGAAGGATTTGAGCGCGGCGGGATTGCTTTCAATCAGGGCGTTGCTGGCATAGATGCAGCTCGTGGTGAAATCCGGGAAGTAGTCGCCGAATTTCACCAGGATGCGGCCGTTGCCGGATTCGACGAATTTCTCCACCGTGACGCTGTCCGTCGTGGTGCCGTCGATCTGATGGGTCAAGAGCGCCGCGATCTGCGCCTCGGACGCGCCGAGCGGGGTGATTTTGATGCCGTCGTCGCCCCAGCCCAGCCGGCGCGACAATTGCTGGGTCAGCCAGAATGTCAGCGAGCCGGTGCCGGAGACGCTCACCGTGTGGCCTTTGAGATCGTCGACGGTCTTGAACGGCCCATCCTTGAGCACGGTCAGCATGATGATGTTCGGCGCGCCCGAGAACACCGCCACCGCCTTCATCGGCGCGCCTTTGACGATCGCCGCAAAGGACGGGCTGCCGCCGAGCGCGATGTCGAGTGAGCCGGCGGTCAGCGCCTGCACCATCTTGGCGTCGCCGGCAAAGACGCTGATGTCGAGATCGACGCCATGCTTCTTGAAAATGCCGGCTTCGACGCCGACGTCGGCCGGGATGAAGGCGAACTGATTGGCCTGTGCCTTGCCGAGACGCAATGTCGTCTGCGCCCAAGCCGCATTCGTCAAAATCAAGCCGGTGAGCGCCATGACGGCGCACACGCCGCCAAGCCGCACGATCCAACGTATTGCGAACATCGACGTCCTCCGCATCATTTCGCCGGCAAGAATGCTTCAGTATAGAGCGTCGTCATATCAGGCTTCGACGGCAAAGCCTTGGTGTCGAGGAACGACGTCGCCAGCACGTCGAGCGCCTTGGCGCTGAACCGGCCGTCGAGGCTCAGGATCGGCATGGTGTCGTCATAGCTCAAGGCCGCCACGGCCGGCGATACGCCGGTGTGCCTGACGGCGATGTCGATGGTCTCTGGCCTGTGGTCGCGCATATAGGCGATGGTCTCGAACCAGCCGGCGAGAAAGGCTTTCAGCGCCGCGGGATTGCCCGCGATCAGAGCATCGCTCGCATAGATGACATGGACATGGAAATCCTTGATGCGGTCGCCGTATCGCACCAGGATGCGGCCGTCGCCGGTTTCCATGAACTTGTAGACCGTGACGCCATCGGTGGTGACGCCGTCGATCTGATGGGTTTTCAGGGCTGCGATCTGCGCCTCGGCGGCGCCGAGCGGTGTGATCTTGATGCCGTCGTCGCCCCAGCCCTGGGCGCGCGACAATTGCTGCGTCAGCCAATAGGTCAACGAGCCCACGGTCGAGACGCTGATGGTCTTGCCTTTGAGATCGTCGACGCTCTTGATCGGGCCGTTCTTGAGCACAACCAGGAGAATGGTGTTCGGCGCATTAGCCTCGGCGGCAACCGCCTTCATCGGCACGCCTTTGACGATGGTCGCCAGCGCCGGGCCGCCGCCGAGCGCGATGTCGAGCGAGCCCGCGGTCAGCGCCTGCATTTCCTTGGCGTCGCCGCTAAACGAGCTGATCTCGAGATCGATGCCGTGCTTCTTAAAAATGCCGGTATCGACGCCGACGTCGGCCGGCACGAAAGCGAATTGATTGGCCTGCGCCTTGCCGAGACGAAGCGCGGTTTGCGCGAAGGCAGCACCATCAGCGATCATCAGTGCAGCGGCAACTGCGCCGGCCGTCCATACGCTTGGCTTCACAAACATCAACACCACTCCACGTTACGTCACTTCGCCGGCAGGAAGGCCTCGGTGTAAAGCTTGCTCATATCGGGCTCGGCCGGTAGCGTATTGAGCTCGACGAAGGATTTTGCCAGCACCGCGAGCGCACTGGATTTGAAGCGGCCGTTGTCGGAGTACATCGGCATCACCTCGTCATAGGTGCGGCTGACGATGTCCGCGTCCTTGTCGATCACGTCCTTGGCGATGGCGACGGTCTCGGCTTTGTTCTTGCACATGAAGGCGATTGTCTCGAACCAACCTTTGAGAAAAGCGCGGATAGCGTCGGGCCGGGTCGCGATCAGCCTATCGGTGGCGTAGATGACGTGGACGATGAAATCCGTCAAATCGTTGAAGCGCACCAGGATGCGTCCTTCGCCGATCTTCTCAAGAG
>JBAUYI010000468.1:0-3409 GCA_049584715.1 Xanthobacteraceae bacterium | reverse complement strand
CCAGCAGCGTGCCGGTCATCGAACCGTCATAGCCGTCGACCAGCGCGACAAACCCGAGCACAAAGATCATCCCCAGGTGAAACGGGCTGAACGGGATGCTGTCGAGCTTGCTGCCGAGCACGTGGCTGGCGGCAGGAAATGCCGTTCTGGAGACGCGGGGGACTTCTGCCGTGGCGCTCTCCCGATGGCCATGCGATGCGCGGGTGCCGGATCACGCTCGCGTCCAGCGGGCAGCCGCGCACGGGGGACAGAACTCTGACAGGATTCTGTATGCCGATAAAGCGATCGCATCGAGCGGTGCTTGCCTACGGCCACTACCCCAGCAAGCAGATGGCGTCCGGCACGGTAGTTCCCCGAAACGATTCCGATTTTCAGCGCCGCGCCCCCGCGGGCCGACGCCCTGGACGCAACTCCGTCGATTGAATTGCTGGTGTTAGAGCCGGAGTGATCGAGCCGGGGTAACCGGCGGAAAGACGGCACGAAAGGAACGATCATGAGCCGCGCGATTGCCGAAATCGGACTGCTCAGCCTACGCTGAGATCCCCACCCGTCCGAGCCATCAGCTGTCGGCCTGACAGCAGATAAACCAGCGAGGTAGAGCATAATGACCGAGTCGCTCGAAGAACGGTTTCAGAACCTGCACGAGTTTGTCACCCAGGCGCGCACCAACCTCAATCGCAACAATTGGGACTATCTGATCGGCGGCTCCGAAACCGAAACGACGCTGGCGCGGAACCGTGCCGCCCTTGATGCCTGGGGGTTTCGCCCCCGGGTGTTGCGCGACGTGTCGAACGTCGATTGTAGCCGCACGTTCTTTGGCAAGAAGCTGCGCATCCCGGTGCTCTGCTCGGCCGTCGGCGGGCTCGAGGTGTTCGAGCCTGGAGGCGGCGCCACAATTGCCAAGGCCACCCGCGAATTCGGCAACGGAATGATCCTGAGCTCCGGTGCACATCCCGGGCTGGAAAAAACCGCGGAAGCCTCGGGTGACGGCTTCAAAATCTTCCAGCTTTACGTCCGTGGCGATGCCGATTGGGTCGATGACCACGTCCGCCGCGCCATCGCCAGCGGCTATGACGCGTTCTGCTTTACGATCGACACCGACAGCCATAGCCGCCGCGAACGCGACATCGCCAAACGCCACCAGCGCCGGCGCGCGCGTCTCAGCGCGAGCGATGAAGAGGCCCGCATCCATCAAGCCCGCTTCAACTGGCGCGACATCGAGCGGATCAAAAAGAACTTCGACATTCCGATCGTGCTGAAGGGCATCGCCACTACCGAGGACGCCAAGCTGGCGCTCGAATGCGGGGCCGACTGCGTTTACGTGTCGAACCATGGCGGTCGCCAGCTCGATCAGGGGGTCGGCTCGGTCGATGTGTTGCCCGAAGTCGTCGAGGCCGTTGGCGGCCGCGCTCGCGTCATGGTCGACGGCGGCATCTATCGCGGCACCGATGTGGTCAAGGCGCTGATCCTCGGTGCCGACATTGTCTCGGTTGGCCGGCTTTACATCTACGGGCTTGCCGCTGCCGGCGGGCCCGGTGTCGTGCGGCTGTTCGAGATCCTCGAAGACGAGATCCGCATCTGCCTGTCGCTGCTCGGCGTCACCGGCTATCAGGAGCTCGACAAAACCTACATCCGCCCGGCGCGCCAGGTCGTGACGCCGCACGTCCACAGCGTCTTCCCGCACCTCAATCTGCCGCGCGAGACCTATTAGGGAACCCAAATTGGCGACGACGCCCAGGCATCGTCGCCATTCTAGCCGAGGTCACGCTGCATTCCGGGAGGATCGGATAGTTTGTCTCTAATCGTCGGCCGGCGCTGGTGCTATAGCCGGGGTCGGCCGGCCGCGCGGGTCGTGCATCAGCAGCAGCAAGGGTAGGGTGCCGAAGGCCAGCAACATGAAATCATTGCCATAGGCGACCATTGCGGCTTGCCGCGTCACCTCCGCGTCGAGTGCCGCTAACCCGCTCGGCGTGCTTAGGCTGAATCGCGCCGGAAGATCGGGCGTCCGCGCAATGCGCGGGCTCTCGTGCGCCGCCATCCTGGGCATACTCGAGCGGGCCGCCGTTGGCGAGGTACGCGGTAATCCCGGTCGCGCGGAAGGTGTGGTTGCCGACGGCGCGGTGATGGCGGCTGCGATCGAGCGCCGGCGGATCATCAGCCACGCGGCGGTGCATAGCGGAACAGCCAACCTTTGGCGGTCGTCGGCGATGCCGACGGCGTTGATATAGGCGTGCAAGGCTTGGCGAGCACGCGACGGCCGAACGGTGGACGCTCCTCTTAAACCGCTTTCAGCCGCGGCGTTGGGCGATGATGTGCCAGTGGTGCGAGCCGGGTCGCCGCTCCTGCAGTTGCTGGCTGAGGGTGAGCAGATCAAAGCCGGCCAGCAGACCGAAGAGCGTCGCGGCATCGCAATAGCAATGCGGGTGACCTTTTCGCTCGACCTGGTCGATGACAAAAGTGTCGGGAGCAATTGCGCGGCCAATGCCGTAATTCGCATCGCGGGTCGACAGTACCGTCGCCTGCAGGAGCCCGGCCGGCCGCAACACGCGCCAGATCTCGCCGAGCCGGCGGCTGAGGTCGCCCAGCGTGCCGTGATGGATCACATTCCATGACAGGACGTAATCGAAGCCGCCGTCGGGAAACGGCAAGGCGTCGGCGAGGCCCAGGTGCAGGTTGACCGGCAGGCCGCGCGCCACGGCCGTCTCGCGCACCACCGCGAGGCCGGCCGGGCTGCCGTCGATCGCCTCGACATCGAAGCCGTGCTCGGCGAAGAACAACGCATGCCGGCCGACACCGCAACCGAGATCGAGCACCCGCCTGGCGCCGCGCGCGTGCAATTCCGGCAAGATCGCCACCACTGCCGGGTTCGGTTCGAGCCAATCGGCGCGCCCTTCGCTGGTCGCCCAACGCTTGTCCCAAGCCTCGACCGCCGTCTGCGACACCGCACTGTCGATCGCCGCCATGTTCTCCATCCTCTGTTGCGTCAGACGATGCCGTCCTGCCTCAGCTGTGCGACGGCCGCGGCGTCAAGGCCGAGCCAGTCGGACAGCACTTCGGCGGTGTGCTCGCTGAGCAGCGGCGCCGGCTCGACCTTGGTCGGCACGCCGTCGAACCGCACCGGCCAGGTCGGCATCGCCATCTTGCGTTCGCCGTGCGTCACCTGCTGCAAGATGCCGCGCTCATAGAAGCTCGGTTCGTCGATCAACTCCTGCGTGTCGAGCACGGCGCCCGCCGGGACACCGACCGCGCTCAGCTGCGCCATCGCCTCTTGTTTGGTGCGCGCCTTGGTCCAGCCGGTGACGATCGCGTCGACCTCAGCCTCGCACTGCAGGCGGGCGTCAGGCGTCGCATAGCGCTCGTCGCCGATCAGATCCTCACGGCCGATCAGCTTCAGGAGGCGCGGCCAATG
>JBAUYI010000467.1:0-8150 GCA_049584715.1 Xanthobacteraceae bacterium | reverse complement strand
CGCCGCCGAAGAAGTGATCGACGAGATCCGCGATCATCTCGCCGGCGTGCATATGGTGTTCGTCACCGCCGGCATGGGCGGCGGCACCGGCACCGGCGCCGCGCCGGTCATCGCCAAGGTGGCTCGCGAGCTCGGCATCCTCACCGTCGGCGTCGTCACCAAGCCGTTCCACTTCGAAGGCCAGCGCCGCATGCGCACCGCCGACGGCGGCATCGCCGAATTGCAGAAATGCGTCGATACGCTGCTCATCATCCCGAACCAGAATCTGTTCCGGGTGGCCAACGAGAAGACGACCTTTGCCGATGCCTTCGCCATGGCCGACCAGGTGCTCTATTCCGGCGTCGCCTGCATCACCGATCTGATGGTGAAAGAAGGCCTCATCAATCTCGACTTCGCCGACGTGCGCGCCGTGATGCGCGAGATGGGCAAGGCGATGATGGGCACCGGCGAGGCCGAGGGCGACAAGCGCGCGCTCACCGCCGCCGAGGCCGCGATCTCCAATCCGCTGATCGACGATGCCTCGATGAAGGGCGCCCGCGGGCTCCTCATTTCCATCACCGGCGGCCGCGATCTGAAACTCTACGAGGTCGATGAAGCAGCAACGCGTATCCGCGAAGAAGTCGATTCCGACGCCAACATCATCGTCGGCGCCACCTTCGACGAGAGCCTCGACGGCATCATCCGCGTCTCCGTCGTCGCCACCGGCATCGATCAGGCGCAGGCACAAAAGCAGACCTTGCCGCAGGCCGAACAGCGCATCGCCGAGGTGGCGCATCGGCTGCGTGGCGACAATCTGCGTATTTCGGAACGTCCCGAGCGTGCCGAGCCGGTGCAGCAACCGTTGCGGCCCGCCGCCGCGACAACCGTTGCACCGCCCGCGTCCGTCAACGCTTCGATCGCGTCGGTGGCAAAGGCGGCCATCGCGGCAGCGATCCTGCCGCAGGGTGGCAGCGACGATGTTGCGATCCGTCCGCTTTCGCCCAAACCCTCGCTGTTCATCGATCCGCCGGCGAGCGATACCGACGCCCGCGAGCCGGAAGCTTTCATTCCGCCGCAGCCGGAGCGGGCGGCGGTGCGCACACCGCGCATGCCGCGCATCGACGAGCTGCCGGTGCCGGCCCAGAACGAGATCCGCGCTCGCCGTGGCGAACTGCCGCCGGCCGAGCATCATCCTGAAGGACAGCGCAAGTCGCTGTTGCAGCGGTTGGCTTCGGTCGGTCTCGGCCGCCGCCAGCACGAGGAGGAAGACGCCGAGGCGAGCCCCCCGCGCGGCGCCCCGCCAAATCTGCAGCAGCCGACAGAGCGCCTGGCCGGGCGGCCGATGCCGCGGGCACCGGAGCCACGCCCGGAGCCGGTTTCCGAATATGCCAAGCGTCCGGCGCCCCAAAGTGCGCCCCAAGGTCTCGACCAACACGGCCGGCAGACTCCTGTGCATAACCCGTCCGAAGAGGACCAGCTCGACATCCCGGCCTTCCTGCGCCGGCAAGCGAACTAAACCCTGCCCGGCGCCGCCAAAAGCGGCGCCGGCGTCGTTTGCGCCTGAACCGGCAGCAATAGTCGCTTAGGCCCTTTGCCACGGCCTAAGTCATTGAATTTTCGATAGTGTTATAAACGGCGCAGCGGCGCCCCGAGCGGCTGTATGGTGCGGTGCAGCGGCAAGGGAAAATTTCAAGCCGCGGGAACGCGCACCGGTTCGCCAAATTTCGCGGCCAAGCCGGCAAGAGTGCGGCTAGAACATGGTAACAGTCGGTAAGAAAGCGTGAGTTGGCCTGTGGACAGCCTGCCGGTACATTAGGGCTGTCGGAGGGGTAGTGTTTTTGGGGGGTCGAGTTCGGTCAGCCCAGGTCTTGGTAACGCAACAGGTCTTGTTGACCCAAGCTCTGGTTGACCAATGGGGGACCACCCTGGACTGCAGGTCAAGCTGCATACCTCTCAAGTTGGGGTGGGTCATGACTGGTCGCGTGTTTCGTGCTCGCGCAGTTGGGCCATAAGTTGTGGGACGACCGCATGACGCGGGGCACGCTAGCCGGTAGTCAGACGACGTTGCGTAGTGACGCGACCGTCGCAGGTATCGGCGTTCATTCCGGTTCACCCGTCACCCTGACGCTGCATCCGGCCGAAGCCAATACCGGCATCGTTTTCCTGCGCCCCGGACCGAACGGCCAACGCGACCGCGAGCTGGTTGCCGATTACCGGTCGGTGACGGCGACCGAATTCGCCACCGTGCTCGGCGATGAGGCCGGCCCGGCTGTCTCGACCACCGAACATGTGCTTGCCGCGCTGCACGGGCTCGGCATCGACAATGTCGTCATCGAGGTCGACGGTCCCGAAGTTCCGATCATGGACGGCAGCGCCGAACCGTTCGTCGCGGCAATCGATCGCGCCGGCGTCGCAACGCTGACGGAGCCGCGGCGCTACATCAAGGTGCTCAAACCCGTACAAGTCGACAAGAATGGCTGCTCCGGCGAGTTGCGGCCCTATGCGCGCGGCTTGCGCGTCGAAACCGAAATCGAATTCGATTCTCCGCTGATCGGCCGCCAGACCTTCGCCATGGACGTCGAGCCGGAAAGGTTCCGCCGCCAGCTGGCGCGGGCGCGGACCTTCGGTTTCATGCGCGACGTGGCGAAACTGTGGAGCGCGGGCTATGCGCTCGGCGCCTCCTTCGAGAATACCGTGGTGGTCGCGGAAAACCGGGTGCTCAACGCCGAGGGCGTGCGGTTCCCCGACGAATTCGTGCGCCACAAGGCGGTCGATGCCATCGGCGACCTGGCGCTGGCCGGCGCCCCGCTCATCGGCGCCTATCGCTCGGTGCGCGGCGGCCACAAGCTCAATCACGCCGTCCTGACCGCCCTGATGACGGACCAGAGCGCGTGGACCTACGTCGAGATGCCGGAAACGCGCCGCGCCCGCGGCCACGCCGATCTCACCACCGGCGCCGGCGCCCCCGCTTACGGGCCGGACGTCTCTTGATTTGCTTAACGTTTTCGCCTTAATCCCGGCCGATTGCCGGGCTTAATTGCGCTATTATCGTCGGACCTCAGGGGAGGCTCCCCTTGGACGCGCACGCGGCGCGGAATAAAGTGGGGCTATCGGCGGGACGGGATTCTGACCATCTCATGACGCTGCGTTTACGAGGATCGGGCAAGTCCGGTCACAGGATGCGTGCGCTGGCGGGTTGGCTGGCGCTGGCGCTTGTCGTCGCGCCGCTCGCGGACTGCAGCTATTTCAACAAAGACGACGATCTCATCCCCGATACGCCGGCCGACAAGCTCTATAACGAGGGCCTGTTCCTGCTCAACAACCGGCAGGAATACAAGGACGCGGCAAAAAAATTCGATGAAGTGGACCGCCAGAATCCGTATTCGGATTGGGCGCGCAAGGCGCTGTTGATGTCGGCCTATTCCTACTATCAGGCCAAGGAATACACCGACTGCATCAGTTCGGCGCAGCGCTACGTGACGCTGCATCCCGGCAGTCCCGATGCGGCTTACGCCCAATACCTGATCGGCTCGTCCTATTACGATCAGATCCTCGACGTCAGCCGCGACCAGGCGCGCGCCGACAAGGCGATCAGCGCGCTCGAAGAAGTGTCGCGCAAATATCCGGATTCCGAATATGCCGCCGCCGCCAAGAAAAAAATCGACATGGCGCGCGACCAGCTCGCCGGCAAGGAGATGGAGACCGGCCGCTACTACTTGGACAAGCGCGACTTCATCGGCGCCATCAACCGCTTCAAGGTCGTGGTGACGCAATACCAGACCACGCGCCACGTCGAGGAAGCGCTGGAGCGGCTGACCGAAGCCTATCTCTCGCTCGGCATCATCGACGAGGCGCAGACCGCCGCCGCGGTGCTCGGCCACAATTTCCCGGACAGCACCTGGTACAAGGACGCCTATCAGCTGGTGAAGAAGGCCGGCGGCGAGCCCAACGAGAACAAGGAATCCTGGATGAGCAAGGCGTTCAAGAAGGTAGGCTTGGGCTGAAGTCGGACGATAGACGACAGACGACGGACGACAGAGGACAGAACGCAGAATCAAGAATAGAGTCCGTCGTCCGTCCTCTGACATCCGTCGTCCGACACCATGCTCGCTCGCCTTTCCATCCGCGACATCGTCCTGATCGATCGCCTGGACATCGATTTCGGTGTCGGTCTTGCCACGCTGACGGGCGAGACCGGCGCCGGCAAATCGATCCTGCTCGATGCTTTCGCGCTGGCGCTCGGCGCGCGCGGCGACACCGCGATGGTGCGCGAGGGCGCCGAGCAGGGCCAGGTGATCGCCGCGTTCGATCTCGGCAAAGGTCATCCGGCGCGCCGCCTGCTGTCCGAGAACGATCTCGGCGGCGAAGACGAGTTGTTGATTGTGCGCCGCGTGCAGTTCGCCGACGGCCGCACCCGCGCTTTCGTCAACGACCAGCCGGTCAGCGTCCAGGTTTTGCGCGCGCTCGGCGCGGCGCTGGTGGAAATCCACGGCCAGCACGACGAGCGCGCCTTCGTCGACGCCGCGACCCATCGCGCTTTGCTCGACGCCTATGGCGGCATCGAAGGCGACGCCGCTACGGTGGCGCGGCTGTGGGACGAGCGGCGCGCGCGCGAGGAAGCTGTCGCCCATCACCGCGCCGAAGTCGAGCGCCTTGGTCGCGAGGCCGAATGGCTGCGCCACGCCGTCGAGGAGCTCGGCCGTCTCGCGCCCGAAACCGGCGAGGAGACGGCGCACGCCGAGCGGCGTGCCGCCATGATGCAGGCGGAAAAGGTCGCCGAGGATTTGCGCTCGACGCTGGACAGCGTCACCGGCCCGCAATCGCCGGTGCCGCCGCTGTCGACCGCGGTGCGGCGCCTCGAGCGCCGTGCCGTGCAGGCGCCGGCGCTGATCGAGCCGGTGGTCAAGGCGATCGACGCCGCGCTCAATGCGCTGGACGAGGCGCGCACGCATCTCGAACAGGCGCTGCGCGTGGCGGACTTCGACCCGCAGGAGCTCGAGCGCATCGAGGAGCGCCTGTTCGCGCTGCGCGCCGCCGGGCGCAAATACAATGTGCCGGTCGATCATCTGGCCGCGCTCGGGCAGCGCTACCAGGGCGATCTGGCGCTGATCGACGCCGGCGCCGAGCGCCTCATTGCGCTGGAGCAGGAAGCGCTGGCGGCCACGGCGCGTTACCGCGAAGCGGCGCAGGCACTGTCGGCCGGCCGCCGCCGCACGGCGCTTAAGCTCGACAAGGCGGTGAATGCGGAGCTCAAGCCGCTCAAGCTCGAGCGCGCGCAATTCTCCACCCAGATCGAGAGCGAGAGCGAAGGCCCCAACGGCCTCGACCGCGTCGAGTTCTGGGTGCGCACCAATCCGGGCACGCGGCCGGGGCCGCTGATGAAGATCGCGTCCGGCGGCGAGCTGGCGCGCTTCCTGCTGGCGCTCAAAGTCGTGCTCGCCGACCGCGGCTCGGCGCCGACCTTGGTGTTCGACGAGATCGATACCGGCGTCGGCGGCGCCGTCGCCGACGCCATCGGCGTGCGGCTCGCCCGGCTCGCCTCCGGCGTCCAGGTGATCGCGGTGACGCATGCGCCGCAGGTCGCCGCGCGCGCCGACCGGCACTACCTCATCACCAAGGACGCGCTCGCCAAAGGCAAGCGGGTGGCGACCCGGGTCGTCGAGCTTGCCGACGAGCGGCGCCGGGAAGAGATCGCGCGCATGCTGGCCGGCGCCGAAATCACCGCCGAAGCCCGCGCCGCCGCCGAGCGCTTGATCCGCGCCGCGAGCTGATCGCGGTCGCGCGCCGACGCGGCGTCTGCTAGATTGCGCAAAACCGTTTCGCCATAGCGAAGCGGAAAAATAATCGTTCGGGAGGGAAGCATGTCCGTTCGCTTGGTCGTTGCCGCCGCGATGTTTGCGCTGGCCGGCACCTCGCTCGTGCCCGCCGCCGGCACGCTCGACTACGACTTCTACAAGGCCAAGGTGCAGCCGATTTTCCTCGCCAAACGGCCGGGCCACGCGCCCTGCGTCATGTGCCACGCCGAAGCCAACAACATGCTGCGCCTGGAAAAGCTCCCCGACGGCCAATCGACCTGGACCGAGGAACAGACGCGCAAGAATTTCGACACGGTGTCGAAGATCGTCCAGGCCGCCGACGATCCGCTCGCCTCGAAGATTTTGTTGCATCCGCTGGCACCGGAAGTCGGCGGCGACGCCTTCCATTCCGGCGGCCGGCAATTCGCCTCCAAGAGCGATCCCAACTGGAAGACCATCGCCCAATGGGCGCAGGGCGCGACCTTGGCGCCGGGGAAGAAATAGGGCCGCTTGGTCCAGCGATTTTTTGCGCGATGATGGCGTGTTCGAAATCTCTATTGTTTGGTAATGCCACGACGTTCGCTTACATAGCTGTCACCAACCCGCGTTCCCGCTCCCGAAAGGCGAAAGCATTCAGCCGCCGTTGCGCCGCGCCTCGGCCGCGATGCGGCGCAATTCGGCGGCCACCTCCGCTTTGTTGCCGGCAGGCGCGCCGTCGAGACCAGGAGTCCAGTGATCGTCCGGCAATCGCGCGCAACAATCGAGCGCACTTGCCTCGTCACCCAAATGCGCGTGACTGTCCGCCTGGTAAAGCAGCGGGATCGCGTGAGCCTCCCATTCTTTCGGATCGATGGCTTCGCCGCGACGAAAATCTGCTAAGGCATTCGCATGCTCGCCGAGCTCCCGATAGACCCTCCCGCGACAGCAAAATGCGGCTTGTGTTGGAGCAAGCTCGATGACCTTATCCATATCAGCAAGCGCCCGCCGCGGCTGACCCAGGTCGCTCCACACGAAATGCCGTGAGACATAGGGGCGGAAGTTGGTCGGGTTCTCCTGCAGCCATTCATCGATAACATCGAGGAATCGCTGCGGATCGGCGCGGCGGAGCTCGTGGAGCTCCAATATTTCCTCGGGTGAGCGTTCTTCCTTCATCATGGCGTGTTCCCGTTCGATCAATGATCAGGCGTCTAATCTGTTCCCCCCGCAGTCTTGCGACACGCGGCCCATAATACATTCGCTGATTGTTCGACCCTGTCCACGATTGTAATCCTTTCCCAACTGGCCGTTTGTCCAAAGGTCTATGCAATACTCAGTCTCTTCTGCCCATTCCTTCACGCATTTCGGCCGGCCAGGATAGGGATTCCGTGGGATAGTAATAGGATTGACATTCGGCGGCGCGAACGGCGCAGGCGTGATCTCGGACGGCCAAGGGAGCGGCGCTTCGCGTGGGACCACCAAGTCGGGTGGGGCTGGAAGGGTGAATTGTGCGGGGATGACCGGGACGTCCCGATCCTCGTTCGCAGTATTGTCGGCGACGTTGCCACTCGGCGCAAATTCGCCGCCGATGCTACCTGGCGATCCGGCGGGCCAGCGCGGGTGCTTCAGTGGATCCCAATCACCTTTCAGCAGACCGCTTGCACTCAGTTGCCGCGCAAGGCCGACGATTTCGCTCGCGTTTTGCATCGCTTTTGTCAGTGCGGGCGGATCTGGAAACTGCAGATGCAGCGCCACGATCTGCGCATGAAGAATGTCACCACGATTTAGTGCTCGGGCAATCGCGGCAAGGCCGCCGATCTTGGCATTGCAATCGATGGGCAGGCCGTAGCGCTCACCGAGGTCGCGATTGAGATCAGAGACCGGCCGCGGCTGCCATCGTCCGGACCGATCCTGGTTCACTTCAAGCAAAGGCACGTCGTCCACAAACAGTCCTGTTTCGCCACAGGACACTCCGGCCCCGGATATCGGGGACAGGGAAAAGTGTCGTCCCAATTGGGTCATGCCGTTCCTCCAATCAAACTATCCGACAAGAGCCTTCTCGGTGCACGTGCCGGACATGCTCTTCCATTCTCGCGGCGCCCATGCGTCCGAGTTTTGCCAAAGCCAAGTTCACGAAAAGCCATTCGCACGAAAAGCCACGCGCGTTCTTAAGTGGAGCGCCGGGAGGCGCCGGGGTCGTGGGCCACGCCACGCGGACGGATGTTGCCACCCGCCCACGCTTCGGGCGTGGCGCGCGCCACAGAAGATCCGCTTGCGCGAACCGCCTGCTTCGGGCGCGCTGCGCCTCCCGGCGCTCCACCACCATCGCGGTTCTCCGCCGCGGCTGTCGACCGCCGTCGCGCGAGCTCCGCTCCCGCTCCGGGGGGCCGGCCTCGTCAA
>JBAUYI010000466.1:0-14220 GCA_049584715.1 Xanthobacteraceae bacterium | reverse complement strand
CAGGGTGCCGCCGTGGGCTTCCTCGAGCGCGCCGACCTTGCGGCTGTGGCTGCCATTGGTGCCGCCCTCGACGCCGAACAATTCGACTTCCATGTGCTCGGGCGTAATCGCGGCGGCGTTGATCACCACGAACGGCCCGTCGGTGCGCGCCGAATGGCTGTGGATGGTGCGCGCGGCCAATTCCTTGCCGGCGCCCGAAGGCCCGATGATGAGGATGCGGCTGTTGGTCGGCGCCACTTTCTCCACGGTCTGGCGCAACTGATTGGAGGCCGGCGAATGGCCGACCAGGGACGTCGCCATCGGTGCATGTTGCTTGAGGTCGCGTACCTCGCGTTTGAGGCGCGAATTCTCCAGCGCACGGTCGGCGACCAGCAGCAGCCGGTCGGCCTTGAACGGCTTCTCGATGAAGTCGTAGGCGCCGCGCTTGATCGCCGAAACCGCGGTCTCGATATTGCCGTGGCCGGAAATCATCACGATCGGCAGCTCGGGGTGTTCCTGCTTGAGCGTGTCGAGCAGCTGCAGCCCGTCGAGGCGGCTGCCCTGCAACCAGATGTCGAGGAACACCAGATTGGGGCGCCGCGCCACCACCGCCGCCAGCGCGTCGTCGCTGTCGCGCGCCGTGCGGGCGCCGTGGCCTTCGTCCTGGAGGATACCCGCGACCAGCTCGCGGATATCGGCCTCGTCGTCGACGATGAGGATATCGGATGCCATTTGAGTCGCCCTGCCCTACTCTTTTCGTTACACGACCGCTTGCTGCGGTTCGACAAGCTCCGCGGCGGCAACAGACTCCGCCGCGATGCGCAATTGCATCCAGGCGCCGCGGGCGCCCGGAATTTTCTCGGCAGCATCACGCAACTCGATGCGCCCGCCATGTTCTTCCAGGATGCGGCCGACGATGGCCAGCCCAAGTCCGGTGCCCTTCTCCCGCGTCGTCACATAAGGCTCGAGCAGGCGTGCCCGGTTTTCCTTGGGCAGGCCGATGCCGTTGTCGACCACGTCGATGATGATGTCTTTGCCCTCGCGGCGCGCGCTGACGATGATCTTGCCGCGGCCGAGCTGGTCCGGCGGCACCGCGCCGATCGCTTCGGTGGCGTTCTTGACGATATTGGTGAGCGCCTGCGAGATCAGCCGGCGATCGAAACGCGCCGGAATGGCGTCGGCCGGCAAATCGACCTCGAAGTCGATGTCGGGATGGGCGACGCGGAGCAGGAAGACGGCCTGACGCACGGTATCGGCAAGGTCCTCGTCGGTCATGACCGGCTTCGGCATGCGGGCAAAGCGCGAGAATTCGTCGACCATGCGTTTGATGTCGTCGACCTGGCGCACGATGGTGTCGGTGCATTGGTCGAACACCGTGTCATCGGCGGCAATCAATTTGCTGTATTTGCGCCGCAGCCGCTCGGCCGACAATTGGATCGGGGTGAGCGGATTTTTGATCTCGTGGGCGATGCGGCGGGCGATATCGGCCCAGGCCGAGGTGCGCTGCGCCAGCACGAGCTCGGTGATGTCGTCGATGGTGATGACGTAACCATGCTCGGCGTCTTGTGCCTGTTCGCTGGTCACGCGCACGGAGAAATTGCGTTCCTGTCCCTCGCGTGAGACCGCGACCTGGCGCTGCACCAGACGCTGATTGCCATAGCGGGCGGTCTGAAAAATCTCGGCGAGCTCGGGAGCGATTTCGGTCAGCGGCCGGCCGAGCGCCTCGCTTTCGGTGCGACCGGTCAGGCGCTCTGCCGAGCGGTTGAGGATGGTGACTTTGCCCTCGGCATTGACGCCGATGACGCCGGCGCTGGCGCCCGCCAGCACCGCCTCGGTGAAGCGGCGCCGGCTGTCGATGAGATCGCGGGCGCGCACGATGTCCTCGTGCTGGGTGCGCAGCTCATGCGTCATCTTGTTGAAAGTCTCGCCGAGGCGGGCGAGGTCGCCGCCGGAACCCTGGATCGGGACTTGGACTTGCAGGTTGCCGGTCGAGACCACGTTGGCGGCACCGATCAGGCGGCGGATCGGCGCGACCAGGCGATTGGCGAAATCGAGCCCGATCCAGGCCGACGACAACAGCACGATGAGCGCGATGATGCCGAACATCAGCGCGAACGCGATCTGAATGCCGACTTTGTGCAGTTCCAGATCGGCATATTGGGCGACGCTTTGCCGGGTCGCATTGAGCTGCTGGATGACCTCCGGGTCGAGCAGGCCGACGACGTAGAGATACATGTTGTCGTAGCCGTACAGCTTGATGGTGCCGGCGACGCCTTCCGCGAGGAGTCCGATCTGCGCCTCGGTTTCGCTGACCTTGCTGAGCACGTCTGCTTTCGGCAGCACCGGTTGCACGGCGATGGGAATGTCGGCGCGATCGACGATCTGGCCGTCCGGCGTGAAGATGAGCACGGCCGAGAGACCGCGCCCGCCGGCTTGCTGGGTCAAAAATTTGTGGAACTTGTCACGGTCCTGGTCGAACAGCGGCTTGGCGCGGGCAAGCTCATAGGCCAGGGCCGAAACTTCGCCGTGCATGGCCTGGAGACGTTCGCGCAGATAAGCGTTGGCGACAAAACCCGAAGCCTCGATGATGGCGCGTGTGCTCGAGGAGAAATAGCGATCGAGGCCGCGATCGAGCGTCGTACTGGCGACCACCGCGACCAGCACGGTGGGAACCGCGGCGATGACGGCGAACAGGCTGACGATCTGCACATGCAAGCGCGATCCCGCATAGCCGCGGCGGCGGGCCTGGATCACGACCCAGACTTCCAGTCCGATGATGGCGAGCAAGAGGACGCTGGTCCCGGCATTGACCGCAAGCAGCGTCAGGACGACGCTCTGGACCGGGTCGATCGGCGTCATCCCGGCCAGCACCAGGAAGGTGGCGGTGGCCGAGAGCAGCGCCACGCCGACGGCAATCGCGCCGAACAGCCGCGACGCGATCGGCATCGGTGCCGCCGCAGCAGCCGGGTCGACTGGAGCGACCTGTTCGACCGTCGTCATGAAGCGCTTCGCTGGGAACTAGGAACTTCAAAGTCTGAAAGGCGACGGTCTGGGGCCCCGCCCAGCCGTCCCTAGTGATGCTTTTATACAACAATGTTGCCCGATTGCGACAATTCGTGGGCGTAATATTTTGCCGCAGCCTATGGGCTGGAGGGTTCCCGGCGTGCCGGCGGCGGCGTCAAGTGCCGCTGGTGCGATAAACCTGGATTTCCAGGTCGCGGATCTTCTTGCGCAGCGTATTGCGATTGACGCCAAGCAGATCGGCGGCGCGGATCTGGTTGCCGCGGGTTGCCGCCAGTGCCGCCGACAATAGCGGGCCCTCGACCTCGCGCAGGATGCGGTGATAGAGGCCCGGCGGCGGCAGGCCGTCGTCAAAACCGGAAAAATATTGCGCGAGGAAGCGCTCGACCGCGACCGAGAGATTGTCCTCGGTGCGGTTGGTTTCCCCCGGCGCCATCAATGTCGGCTGCGACAGCTCGGACTCGATCACCGCCGTGGTGATCATCTCCTGCGGATAAAGCGCGGCGAGGCGGCGCGCCAGATTTTCCAACTCGCGCACATTGCCTGGCCAGCGATGTTTTTTGAGGCGGTCGAGGGCTGCCTGGTCGATCTGTTTCGGCGGCAATCCCTCGCGCTCGACGACGGTGAAGAAGTGCCGGATCAGATCGGCAATGTCTTCGGTGCGCTCGCGCAATGGCGGCAGCCGCAGCGGCACGACATTGAGGCGGAAGAACAGGTCTTCGCGGAACAGGCCCTGCTGGATCTGCTGGCGTAAATCCTTGTTGGTCGCGGCGATGATGCGCACGTCGGCCTTGATCGGCGTGCGGCCGCCGACGGTCGTGTACTCGCCCTGTTGCAGCACGCGCAACAGCCGCGTCTGCGCCTCCATGGGCATGTCGCCGATTTCGTCGAGGAACAGCGTGCCGCCTTCGGCCTGCTCGAAGCGCCCGGCGCTGCGCGTATTGGCGCCGGTGAAGGCGCCCTTCTCGTGGCCGAACAGCTCGGACTCGATGAGATCGCGCGGGATCGCCGCCATGTTGATGGCGACGAACGGCCCGGTGCGGCGCTTGCCGTAATCGTGCAGCGCGCGCGCCACCAGCTCCTTGCCGGTGCCGGATTCGCCCGAGATCATCACGGTCAGATCGGTCTGCATCAGGCGCGCCAGCACGCGATAGATTTCCTGCATCGCCGGCGAGCGGCCGACCAGCGGAATGGATTCGAAATCCTCGACCTTGGCGGGCTGCCGTGTCTTTTCCTTCGGCTCCGACAAAGCGCGGCCGACGATGGAAATCAGCTCCTTCAGATCGAACGGTTTTGGCAGATATTCATAGGCGCCGCGCTCGGAGGCTCGGATCGCGGTCATGAAGGTGTTCTGCGCGCTCATGACCAGGACCGGCAGGTCCGGCCGCGCCTTCTTGATGCGCGGCAACAGATCGAAGGCGCTTTCGTCCGGCAAGAGCACGTCGGTGATGATCAGATCGCCGTCGCCCTGGCTGACCCAACGCCACAGCGTGGCGGCGTTGCCGGTCGAGCGCACCTCGTATCCGGCGCGCGACAGTGCCTGGTTGAGCACCGTCCGGATCGCCGCATCGTCGTCGGCAACAAGAATACTTCCCGCGGGCATCAATGATCCCCTCGTGACTGCAGGGCAGCGTCCGGCGCTGAGCCCTCACCTGTGTAAACCGGCATAAGCACGCGAAAGATGGTTCGGCGCGGCTGCGACTCGCATTCGATGATGCCGCCGTGGTCGCCGACGATCTTGGCGACCAGCGCTAAGCCCAGGCCCGATCCGGTCGGCTTCGTGGTGACGAACGGGTCGAATAGATGCGGCATCAATTCGTCCGGCACGCCCGGACCGTTGTCTTTGACGCAGAATTCGAGTGGCAGCGAGATGCGCGCCTTGGCGCCCGGCAGCGACAACCGCACGCCCGGCCGGAACGCCGTGGTCAGCGTGATCTCGCCGCCCGAAGTATTTTCGCCGATCGCCTCGGCGGCGTTTTTGACGAGATTGAGAAAGACCTGGACGAGCTGGTCGCGGTTCGCCAGCACCGGCGGCAGCGATGGGTCGTAATCCTCGACGAATTTGATGTGGCGGGCGAAGCCGGATTGCGCCAGCCGCTTCACGTGATCGAGCACCACGTGGATGTTGATCGGCTCGCGCTCGACCGGCCGCTCGTCGGCGAACACTTCCATGCGGTCGACCAGTTTCACGATGCGGTCGGCCTCGTCGCAAATCAGCCGCGTCAAGGTGCGGTCGTCGTCGTCGGCCGATTGCTCGAGCAATTGCGCCGCGCCGCGGATGCCGGACAGCGGGTTCTTGATCTCATGCGCCAGCATGGCGGCGAGCGCGATCACCGAACGCGCCGCGCTGCGATGGGTCAATTGCCGGTCCATCTTGTCGGCGATGGTGCGCTCTTGCAGCATCACCACTACAGAATCCGGCTGTTCCGGCAGCGGCGCCACGTACAGGTCGACCAATCGGTCGCCCGGATTGCGTGGCGTGCCGAGATCGACCTTGTATTCGTTGACCGCGGCGCCGCGCGCACGCACCTGCTCGATCAGCGTCAGCAAAGGACTGCCGAACGGCACCAGGTCACGCAGCAGATGCCGGCGCAGATGCGACACCGAGACTTCGAAAAAAGCCTCGGCCGCGGCATTGGCGTCGGTCACCTTGCCGTCCGCCGCCACGACGATGACGGGATGCGGCAGCGCGTTGAGCACCACATCGGCCGACGACGTCGTGAGCAGGTTTTCCGCGGTGCTCATGCCGCAAGTCTCCCTGCCGCATTGGTCTCGCGCAATTCGTCAAAGGCTTCGGCAAGCCGGCGCAGCACGATCGCGGGGTCGTCGGCGGTCAGCACGCGGCTGCGCAGGGTCTTAAGCAGATGCGTAGGCGCGCACACGGTCGCCGCCGCGGTATCGAGCGCCCAGCCGAGATGCTTTCGGGCGTGGCGAAGCCCAATCGCAATGCCGTGATGGGCGAGCATTTCCCCGTAAAGCGCGCTGATAAGCGCGAGCTGCTCGCTGAGCGCCGGCGGGGACCTGCGTTCGCCGGTCGCGAGATAATGCGCCAGTTGGCCGGGAAACCACGGCCTGCCCTGGGCGCCGCGCCCGACCATCACCGCGTCGGCGCCGGAGGCGGCGAGCGCCGCGTCGGCGTCATCAAAGTTTTGGATGTCGCCGTTGACGACCACCGGGATCGACACGGCGTCCTTGACGGCGCGCACCGCCGTCCAGTCAGCGCGCCCTTTGTAGAACTGGCAGCGCGTGCGGCCGTGCACGGTGACGAGGCGCACGCCGGATTGTTCGGCGCGCCGCGCCAGCTCTGGCGCGTTGCGCGAACCGTCGTCCCAGCCGAGCCGCATTTTCAAGGTCACCGGCACCTCGACCGCCTGTACCACCGCGTCGATCAGAGTGAGCGCGTGATCGAGATCGCGCATCAGCGCCGAGCCAGACTCGCCATTGGTGACGTGTTTCGCCGGGCAGCCCATATTGATGTCGATGACGGCGGCGCCGGCAGCTTCGGCCATGCGCGCGCCTTCGGCCATCCAAGGCGCCTCGCAGCCGGCAAGCTGGACCACGTGCAATCCCGCGCCATGATCCTTGATCCGCAGTGCGGCATTGCGCTTTCCGTTGGCCAGTGCCGCACAAGCGGTCATTTCCGAGATGACGAGGCCCGCACCCTGGTTCGCGGCCTGCCGGCGGAACGGCGCGTCGGTGACTCCGGACATGGGTGCCAAAAGCACGGGATTTGGCACGCTCAGTGGCCCGATTGCCAACGGTCTAAGCAGTTCTTCCGATTGAGACATAGAAGGAAACATTTGCCCACTAAATAGGCGTCATAATGCCTTTGCTTATAGTTTAGACAAATCCATAGCGCGCGCAAGTGCTGCACTGCAATATCCCTAACCTGTGCAAATCCGTCTGCAAGGGCCAATTTTGGCCCACCGAAAAGCCTTCGATTCCATCCATTTTGCCGGTTCGCACATTCCGGGAACATGCGCTAAAGCCATGCCGGAATCGCGCGGAGCATAAGATGACCGACACGATCGCTGCTGTTGTCGTCGCGGGCGGACGGGGCCTGCGCGCGGGCGGCGATGTGCCCAAGCAATATCGCGACATCGCCGGCGAGCCGGTGATCCGGCCGGCGCTGGCGGCGTTTCTGCACCATCCGCAGATCGGTGCGGTGCAGCCGGTCATTCATCCGCAAGACGAAGAGGTGTTTCGCTCAGCGACCGCGGGCCTGAAAAAACTTCTGCCGCCGGTTTGGGGCGGCGCGACGCGGCAAGCGTCCGTGCGGGCGGGGCTCGAAGCCGTCGCAGCCAACGCGCCGGCGATCGTGCTCATTCACGACGCGGCGCGTCCGTTTCTGACCGAGGCGCTGATCGGCCGCGCCATCGCCGCTGCCAAGCAAAACGGCGCGGCGGTGCCGGCCATCGCCATTGCCGATACCGTGAAAAGAATCGACGACAGCGCGCATGTGACCGAGACCCTCGATCGCAATCACCTGCGCATGGTGCAAACGCCGCAGGCCTTCAGCTTCGATCTCATCATGGCGGCGCATCGGCGCGCAGCGGCGGCGGGCCGCGACGATTTTTCCGACGACGCCGCGCTCGCCGAATGGGCCGGACATCGCGTCAGCGTGTTCGAAGGTGAGGCTGGCAACGTCAAGCTCACCACCAACGACGATTTCGCCCGCGCCGAGATTGTGCGCTACTCGGCGCTCGGCGACGTGCGCACCGGCAACGGTTTTGACGTGCACGCCTTCGCCGACGGCGACCACGTCATGCTCGGCGGTGTCCGCATTCCCTACTCCCGCGGCGTCACCGGGCACTCCGACGCCGACGTCGCACTCCACGCCGTGGTCGACGCCATCCTCGGCGCGCTGGCCGAAGGCGATATCGGTCAACACTTCCCGCCAAGCGATCCGCAATGGAAGGGCGCTTCGTCGGACCGCTTCCTCGCCTTCGCTTGCGAGCGCGTGCGCGCGCGGGGCGGGATCATTGCCAATCTTGATGTGACCGTGGTGTGCGAGGCGCCGCGCGTCTCACCGCACCGCGACGCCATGCGCGAGCGCATCGCCGCGATTGCCGGGGTCGCCGTGGGCCGCGTCGCAATCAAGGCCACCACCAGCGAGAAACTCGGCTTCACCGGGCGGGGCGAAGGGATCGTCGCCACGGCGACGGCGACGGTGCGATTGCCGTGGAGCGCCACGTGATCGACGCCCAACTGCGCGAGGCGGCAAAGCGCGTGTTGGAGCTCTACCGCGCCCGCGGCCTGCACGTCGCTACGGCCGAATCCTGCACCGGCGGCCTGGTCGCCGCGGCGCTGACCGAGATCCCGGGCTCCTCGGACGTCGTCGATTGCGGTTTCGTCACCTATTCGGACGAGGCCAAGCGGGCGATGCTCGGCGTGCCGGCGGCGACGCTCAAACGTCATGGCGCGGTGAGTGCGCAAACGGCAAAAGCCATGGCCGCGGGTGCGCTGAAAAACTCGCGAGCCGACCTTGCCGTATCGATCACCGGCATTGCCGGGCCCGGCGGCGGATCGAAGCAAAAGCCGGTCGGTCTCGTTCATTTCGCCGCAGCGAGCCGCGACGGGCGACACATCGCGCGCAAGCGGCTCTACGGCGACATCGGCCGCCGCCGGGTGCGGCAGCGCTCCGTCGCCGAAGCGCTCGCACTTTTACAGCTGCTGGCGCGTAAAGCGCGGCTGAAGGGGAGCTAGAATGCTCAGGCGAGCCTGCCTTGTCGCGGCGTTGGCGATGGCCAGTGTCGAAATGGCGAGTGTCGAAACGGCCAATGCCCAATCGGTTGCGAATACGATCGCGGACTTCGGACTGATCGGCACCTGGGCGACCGATTGCACGCAGCCGGCTTCGTCGAGCAATTATCTCACCGTCTACGCAATCAAACCCTCCGGCGAGGTTTCGCGGACGCATTACGACAAACCCGACCACGTTCATGACAACTACAAGATCACCAGCGCGAAACGTCAGGCGCCCGACATGCTTTTGTACGAGCAGATCTGGGACCTCGAAAGCTCTCCCGCCGATGTGACCGGTAATCGCATGCAAGTTCTGCTGAATATGGCGGCCAACAAATTTCAAATCGTGTCGTCGCAAGGCAGCGACGGCTCGTTCTTTGTCAAGGACCGCAAATTTCCGAGCTCGGGCGACGAGAGTCCGTGGCAATCCAAATGCCAGGGAAAATGAGCGCCTGACGCACTACATCGTCCGCTGCTGCGCGCTGTCGAGAAATTCGCGCAGCGCTTCGACGGGCTTTCGAAAGAGGCTTAAGCCTGTGCGCCATAGACCTGATCGGCGCGGCGCTCGAAGGCTGTGGCGAAACGCCGGAAGGCGGCGTCGAAAATGCCGCCCATCAGCAGACCAAGGGTGCGGCTGCGGAACTCATAGGCGATAAAAAATTCTACTTCGGAGCTACGCTCGCCCGTGGCGCGAAAGCTCCAGCGATTGTTCATGCGCTCGAACGGGCCTTCGAGATATTCGACCAAAATTTCGAGCTTTGGCCGATCGAGCGTGACGCGGCTGGTGAAAGTCTCGTGCACGAACTTGTAGGCAACCGTCATGTCGGCGACGATGACGTCCCTGCCCTCGCTGTCCGTTGTTCGCTTGCGCACCGTGAGCGAGCGGCACAGCGGCACGAATTGCGGGTAGCGCTCGACGTCGGCGACGAGCGCGAACATGTCGGCCGCCGAGTGCTTGACCCGCCGGGTGGTGGAAAATTGCGGCATCAATCAGCGCGCCGCCGCAGCGCGCGCCGCCTTCAGCCGGGCAAAATCTTCGCCGGCGTGATGGGAGGAGCGCGTCAACGGGCTCGCCGATACCATGGAAAAACCCTTGGCATAGGCGATCGTCGCCAGCGCCTCGAATTCCTCCGGCGGCACGAAACGCAGCACCGGATGATGCTTTCGCGTCGGCTGCAGGTATTGCCCGATGGTGAGGAAATCGACGTCGGCTGCGCGCAGGTCGTCCATTACCTGCAGCACTTCGTTGCGCTCTTCGCCGAGCCCGACCATGATTCCGGATTTGGTGAACATGTTCGCGTCGAGTTCTTTGACCTGCTGCAACAGCCGGATCGAGGCGAAGTAGCGCGCGCCTGGGCGCACGCTGAGATATTTCGACGGCACGGTTTCGAGATTGTGGTTGAACACGTCGGGCCGCGCCGCGACCACGATTTCCGCGGCGCCGTCCTTGCGCAGAAAATCCGGCGTCAAAACTTCGATCGTGGTTTGCGGACAGCGGGCGCGGATCGCTGTGATGACGGCGGCGAAATGCGCGGCCCCACCGTCGGCAAGATCGTCGCGATCGACCGAGGTGATGACGATGTGCGATAGCCCGAGTTTTGCCGTCGCCTCGGCGACATGGTCGGGCTCGGCGGCATCGAGCGCGCCGGGCAGCCCGGTCTTGACGTTGCAGAAGGCGCAGGCCCGCGTGCAGGTGTCGCCCATGATCATGAAGGTGGCGTGCTTTTTCTCCCAGCACTCGCCGATATTGGGACAGCCGGCCTCCTCGCACACGGTGTGCAGGCCGTTGGCGCGCACGATTCGCGCCGTCGCCACATAGCCCGGCGAGACCGGCGCCTTGACGCGGATCCAGTCGGGCTTGCGCAAGCTCGGTTGATCCGGCCGGTGCGCCTTTTCCGGGTGACGCGGCGGCCCGGGCTTGCCCAAAACAGTGTCGATCACAACGGCCATGACGGCTCCGCGCCGGTATTTGGGTGCATCAGATACTTACGAGTCTGCCTGCTGCGCCGCAAGACGTGGCTCACGCCGAAAGAGCCAGCGCGCTGATGAACAAAACGTAAGGAAACAAAGGCATTTTCGCCGTTTCCGGATGTAACTTTTGCCATATTGGAATCGTCTTATGCGCCGTGGCGACAGGCCTCATTCCGGGAGGATTCGTGACCGCGGGTGGCAAGGAAGCAGCGGCTCTGGCGCTGCATCGGTTCGGTTTAGGCCCGGCGGGTGACGGGATCGCTGCGATTGCCGCCGACCCGCGAGGCGCGTTGCTCGCCGATCTGGAGCGACCGCAGGCTGGATTTGTTGCCGCCAACCTGCCATCCGGCGGCGAGTCGGCGCGCGAAGTCTTTGACTTTCGCGCCGAGCAGACGGCGAAGCAAAAACTGGCGCTGCGTGCGCAGAAGCAAGCCGAAGCCGAGAATGCGGCGAGTCTAAATGCAACAAGCCTTGTCGATTGCCGCAAGCCGTCCGGCGAGCCATGCGCGGCGCCGCTTGCGAACGATGTCGCAAATCAACCGCAGCCGCCAGCGCCATTAGCGAAACCAGCTCAACCGCCCGCGCCGCCTCTGCCGCAACAGCTCCTTCAGGACGAAGCCAAGGCGCGCTTCGACGCTGCGCTGGGTGCCGATATCGGCTTCGTCGAGCGGCTGGTCTGGTTCTGGTCGAACCATTTCTGTATCTCGGCGGACAAGATCGCGGAGATGACCGGCCCGTTCGAGCGTGAAGCGATCCGGCCCCACGTGCTCGGCCGCTTTGGAGATCTGCTGCTGGCGGTCGAGAGCCATCCCGGCATGTTGTTCTATTTGGACAACGTCCAGTCCATGGGCGCCAATTCGACCGCCGGCATCACCCGCGACAAGGGCCTCAATGAAAATCTCGCGCGCGAGATCCTCGAACTGCACACGCTCGGTGTCCGCAGCGGTTACACCCAGCAGGACGTCACGAGCTTCGCCAACGTGATCACCGGCTGGACCTGGATTCCTCCCGAGCAGCCGATCCACGGCGGCGAATTCGCGTTCGTGCAGCGATCCCATGAGCCGGGCGACAAGACCGTGCTCGGCAAGGTCTATCATGACACCGGCGTCGGCCAAGGCCGCGCGGTGCTCGCCGATCTGGCGCGTCATCCGGCGACGGCACAACATATTGCGCAAAAGCTGGCGCGGCATTTTGTTGCCGACGAGCCGCCGCCATCGCTCGTTGCCAAGCTGGCAAAGACATTCAGCGATACCGACGGCAACCTGAAAGACGTCGCCAAGACCCTGGTCACAGCCGACGAATCCTGGACGCCGGCGCGCACCAAGCTCAAATCCCCCGCGGAGTGGATCACCGGCATGCTGCGCCTGATGGCGGCGCCGCAGGCCATCCCCATCGGCCGCATCTTGGGCGTGCAAGCAACGCTCGGCGCGGCGCTGTGGCGGCCGCTGTCGCCGAACGGCTACCCCGACAACGAAGCGGCTTGGATCGACGGCGTGCCGCACCGGTTGGATATCGCCACCGGATTCGCCGGACAACTTGCGGCCAACAACGCCGATCCGCGCGCCGTGCTCGAAAACGCGCTGGGTCCGCTGGCTTCGGCCGAAACGCGCGACACCATCGCGCGCGCCGAGAGCCGGCCCCAAGCCTTGGCGCTCCTGGTCATGGCGCCGGAATTTTTGCGGAGATGATCATGCCGTTGTTCCATGCACCCTCGCGGCGCGACGTGATGTTGGCTTCGGGCACCTTGTTCGCCTGGACCTATTTGCCGAAGCTGGCGCTGGCCGAGGGCCGCGATCCGCGCTTCCTCACCATCATTCTGCGCGGCGCGCTCGACGGGCTGGCCACCGTGGCGCCGGTCGGCGATCCGGATTGGATCGCGCTACGTGGCGACAACGCGCTGACACTCGACGGCAAGACGCCGGCGCTGCGGCTCGACAACTTCTTCGCGCTGAACCCGGCGATGCGCAATTTGCATCGCATGTTCCAGGCCAACGAGGCGATCATCGTCCATGCTTGCGCCACGCCGTACCGCGAGCGGTCGCATTTCGACGGCCAGGATCTGCTCGAAAACGGCCTGCCGAAGCCGGGGCTCAGCGACAGCGGTTGGCTCAATCGCGCGCTCTCAGGCCTGGCACCGGGCGGTCGCGTCGATCCGAAGGGCGGCAAGGTTTTCGCGGTCGGCCCGGTGACGCCGCTCGTTGTGCGCGGGCCGGCGCCGGTGCTGTCGTGGTCGCCGCAGCGCGTGATGCCGGCGAGCGCCGATACCGTGCAGCGTCTGCTCGATCTCTACCGCCATTCCGACATGAAGCTCGCCAGCGTGTTGGAAGACGGCGCGAAGCTCACCGCGATGGAGCGTTCCGGCGACATGGTGCAAAAAGACATGGCGCAAAAAGACGTGGCGCAAAAAGACGTGGCGCAAAAACCGGGCGGCCCCGGCCCGGCACAAGTGCGCGCCTATTTCGCCGAAGCCGCCGGTACCGCGGCGAAATTTTTGGCGCAGCCCGATGGCCCGCGAGTCGGCGCGCTCGCGCTCGACGGCTGGGATACCCACTCCAACGAAGGCATCGCCCAAGGGCACCTGTCGCAGTTGCTGGGCGCGCTCGACGATGCGCTGGCGGCGGTGCAGACCAATATGGGATCGGCGTGGCGCGATACCGTCGTGGTGCTGGCGACCGAGTTCGGCCGCACCGCCCGTATCAACGGCACCGAAGGCACCGACCACGGCACCGCGACGGTAGCACTTCTGGTCGGCGGCGCGCTCAAGGGCGGCCGGGTGATCGCCGATTGGCCGGGGCTGAAAAGCGCCGACCTTTACGAGAACCGCGATCTCAAACCGACGACCGATCTGCGCGCGGTGTTGAAAGGCCTATTGAAAGATCACCTGCGCGCTGACGATCGTGTGCTTGCCGAAAATGTGTTTCCCGGCAGCTCCACGATAAAGCCAATGAGGGGATTGGTCGCGTAACCCGACGTGTCATGCCCCGCGAAGGCGGGGCACCCAGTAATCACTGCGCGCTGTGTGGAATACTGGATCATCCGCTTTCGCGGATGATGACAGGAAGGTGTCTCAGATATTGAGCACCCGCCCATATGCATCCAGCACCGCTTCCTTCATCATTTCCGACAGTGTCGGATGCGGGAACACGGTGTGCATCAGTTCTTCTTCCGTGGTCTCGAGATTCATCGCCACCACGTAGCCCTGGATCAGCTCGGTGACTTCGGCGCCGACCATGTGGGCGCCGAGCAGCTGGCCGGTTTTCTTGTCGAAGATCACCTTGACCAGGCCCTGATCCTCGCCGAGCGCGATCGCCTTGCCGTTGCCGACGAAGGGGAAGCGGCCGACGCGGATGTCGATCTTTTGCTCCTTGGCCGCCTGCTCTGTGAGGCCGACGGAGGCGATCTGCGGCGTGCAATACGTGCAGCCGGGAATGAGCCGCTTGTTGATCGGATGCGGATTGAGCCCCTTGATCGCTTCGACGCAGATGACGCCTTCGTGCTCGGCCT
>JBAUYI010000465.1:0-8521 GCA_049584715.1 Xanthobacteraceae bacterium | reverse complement strand
TCAAAGCCTAGACAGCAATAAGGTCACCGCCCGGATTCATGAGGGTATGGCTGTCTGCGCGTAAGAGTTGGGTATCTATCTATTTTCCCCTTGCCTGAGTACGTAATTGAGCCTTATTTGAAGGTGGCCGATTCATGCTGTCGCGTGAGTCGGCTTCGCTTTATCGGGCTCTTCCATGTCCTCCTACCAAGACACGAATTGGGGATACGAGGATAATACCGACGCGCCGGAAACGGAGAACCCGTATCCGCAGCACGAGTTGGATATTTATTTAGCCAAGCTCGGTTATCACAGAGGCGCGCAAGATAAATACGCGCCGCCTTGGTTTCCAATGCAGTGGGAAAAGCCAGGATCAGATCCAATCACGTTGCCTCCGCCTCATTTCAAGGCTCATGGCTTCGATCAATTAGTATATGACCGAAACGTCATCACCGATCTTCTGCTTCGGCTCGGTGGTGGTGGTTATGACGATGACGGCCACGCTATTACGGCGAAGAAGAAGGAATAGTTTTTTCGACGTGCCGTTGCCAGTAACCGGTGAAATCCACTGACGGCTTGCTGGCCAGCGCCAGCCCGGTAACGCGGTTCACCTGTTCGCCATTTGACGACCGGCGGTTATCTTCGCGCCAGGACGCCTCTTGCGCGTAGCGGAGCAAATACGCGCCAGCAATGTGGTGATGGTGGCCGATCTCGGCGCGGCGCATACGGCTGAAAAATTCCTCAGCCCAATTCGTGCAAGCGCCGTCGAGCGAATATGCCTCCTCGTGGTTGATGCGCTTCATTTCGAAGCGGCTATGCAACTCGTTCCAGTTTGCGCTTTCGTCCGCGTTGACGATGGTGCCCGGCGCGATACGACGGCGGATGAAATCGAGCGCGCGCTTTTCGCTTTTGAAAACTGCCGGCAGCGTATTGCCGTTGCGCTCGCGGATCACGATGACCGCCTTGCGCTTGCCGGATTGGTGTTCGTAAAAGCGGCGATCTACGCGGTGGCTTTTCAGATTTGCGGGTTTGACGTAGCCACCAAAATAACCGGAGTCCACTTCCGCCACCTTGCCCTCGCCGCCGATCATGCGGCCTTTCAGTTCCGCAGCCATCGCCTCGCGGAGTTTATGCAGCAACACGAAAGCGCACTTGTAGGACACGCTCAGATCGCGGGACAGCGCCAGCGCCGACTTACCCTTCACCTCGTTCACGAAGATTGCGATGGCCGCGAGATAGGCGCGGAGCGGCAGCTTGTGGCTGGCGAACAGCGTGCCTGACGTGATCGTAAAATCCTTCACGCAAGCCCGGCAGCGGAAACGAGGGGCGCCCTTCAAGCGGCGGCAGTCGTAAGCGTCAACGCCACCGCAATGCGGGCAAACGGGCTCGCCGTTTGTGTCGGCCCAACGGATGCGGCGGAATGTCGTTTCCGCGTCCGCGTCCTTCATTGTGAAAATAGACGCCAGGGAGAGGCTTTTGGCGGCGGCGGAGAGGAGGAAATGTTGGGCCATCTGAGTACCTATCGTTTATGAGGCTATCATAAGTGATAGGCATTGACTTGTCAAATGCAATATCGCATATGTGATAGGCTGTCATATGCGATAGGGCATGGGTCATGAATATCAAGTCTGAGGAGGAATGGGCGGAACGCGCTGCCGCCTTCCTGAAACACAAGCTACAGGATTGCGAGGTTACCTACGCGGAGCTTGCCAAGAGGCTCAAAAAACATGGCTTCAAAACCGAAACGGAAGCTTCTGTAACGAATAAACTGGCGAGGGGGTCATTCCCGGCCACTTGGTTTTTAGCCGTCCTAGCGGCCTTAGAATTGGATGGCGTGGCACTAGAGGAAATCTAATTCTGTTTAACAGGAACGTCGGGGGCTGGTCCGCCAAGAATGCCGCCTTGTCCGTTCACCGCTAGAATTTTTCCCCCTAGTTTGGCGATGTCGCTTAGGGTCAAAACTTGATCCGGTAATACATCTGGCGGAATGACCGCCAAGGTGTATTCAACAAAGTTTCCCTGGTTGGCCGCGAAGCGCATTTGCGCCTTGTTTATAGTCACTAGAACAATTTGTGGGCCGTCGATGGTGTAGGGAATGCTCTTGGCAATCCAGGTGTCCGTCATCCTGTCTCTATCCGCCCACAAGGTGCGCGTAATCAGGATGGCTTTTGAATGCTGAAAATCAAGCCAATTGCGAAATGTTACGACGGCGTGAAATTGGTCCCCTCCATCGAACCCATAATTTATGAGTGCCGCGACAGGGGGCGGAGTGCGAGTAAAATAATCGAACCCAACTGCACCCCATGATACGAGCGTTAGAAGGGCCATTGCCAAAAAATAGCGGCGGACCTTCTTGGGCACCTCTACCGGCGCGGCGGCCTCACTAAACAAGGCACCCTCCGAGCCCCGGAACGTCGCAAAGATATAGACGAGGGTTTGGATAATCGTGGCGAGCACCCCAATGCCGACCACCCAATTCATTAGATCGCCCATGACCCCTCTCTGGGTTGCACGGGCATCTTACCGCAATTTCGCTCAAATTCATCGCTCATTCCCTTCCGAAATGAGCGGTATTACGGGGCTAAGTCACAAGTTTCGCGGCCTTTTGGACCGCGCGGCTTGTGGCGTTTGCGCCATAATACCGGGGCCACGCACATTCCGCGCCCTCGTCAATCATTTCGGCGGCGCGCGCGCCGCGCTCGAGGCCCTGCCCTCGCTGGCGCGGCGGGGCGGCGGAGCTGCGCCGCAGATTTGTTCGCGCGAAGCGGCCGAGCAGGAAATCGAAGCCGCGCAAGAGCTCGGCGTGACGCTCGTCGCCGTCGGCGAAGCCGGCTATCCGGAACGCTTGCAGATGATCGATGACGCGCCGCCGCTCATCGCGGTGCGCGGGCATTTGCCGGCGCTCGCCATGCCGGCGGTTGCCGTGGTCGGCTCACGCAACGCTTCCGCCGCCGGCATGAAACTGACGCAAATTTTTGCGCGCGGGCTCAGCGAAGCCGGGTTCGCCGTCGTGTCCGGTCTCGCCCGCGGCATCGATGCGGCGGCGCATCGCGCGAGCCTGGCGAATGGCACGATCGCGGTGCTCGCCGGCGGCCAGGATCGAATCTATCCGCCGGAACACGGCGACCTGCTCGACGGGATTTTGCCCGCCGGCGTCGCGCTCACCGAAATGCCGCTCGGCTGGGAGCCGCGGGCGCGGGATTTTCCCCGGCGCAATCGGTTGATTTCCGGGCTGGCGCTCGGCGTCGTCATCGTCGAGGCGGCAAAACGCTCGGGCTCGCTGATCACGGCGCGGCTGGCGCTTGAACAGGGCCGCGAAGTCTTTGCCGTGCCGGGCTCGCCGCTCGATCCGCGCGCCGAAGGCACCAACAGCCTGATCAAGCAGGGCGCGACGCCGGTGACCGAGACCGCCGACATCGTCGCCGTGCTGGAGCCCATTATGGGGGTGGCGCTGACGGCGCGGGAGCCGGAGCCGACCGACGGCGAGCGCGTGGCAGACATCGATCCCGCCGCCGACGAACGCGCGCGGATCGTTGCACTATTGAGCCCCGCGCCGGTCCAGGTCGACGATCTGGTGCGGCTTGCCAAATCGTCGCCGCGGGTGGTGCGCCTGGTGCTCTTGGAACTCGAGCTCGCCGGTCGCTTGGAACGGCACGGCGGCGGATTGGTTTCGCTGGTATAGACAGCGATGCGGTTCATCCTTGCGACGTCCACGAAACTCTTGCGGCGGGTGTTGCCGATTGTGGCGCTCATGCTCGCGATCGGTCAGGCGAGCGGCCAATCCGGCGAAACGTTCGACGCTTTCCTCGCCGGTCTCTGGAAGGACGCGGCGGCGCAGGGGATTTCGCGCGCCACCTTCGATCTGGCCTTTGCCGGCGTGACGCCGGATGGGCGCGTGCTCGGCGCCATGCAGCGGGCGCCGGAATACGGCAAGCCGTTCGGCGCCTATGTCGAGAGCATCGTGTCGCCGTCGCGCATCGCCATCGGCACGCGCAAATCCGCGCAATGGGCCGACACGTTGCGCAGGATCGAGACCAAGTACGGCGTGCCGGCGTCGATTTTGGTCAGCATCTGGGGCATCGAGTCCTCGTTCGGCGACAGCGCGGATCGCTGGGACGTGTTCCGCTGCATCGCGACGCTGGCGCAGGCCAAGATCCAACACCCCTACTTCCGCGACGAGCTGATCAGCGCGCTGAAAATCCTGCAGTCGCGCGCGATCGCGCGGCCGCAATTGCTCGGCTCCTATGCAGGCGCCATGGGCCAGGCCCAGTTCATGCCGTCGAGCTATCTCAAATACGCCGTCGATTTCGACGGCGACGGCCGCGCCGATATCTGGACCAGCGTGCCCGACGTGCTGGCGTCAATCGCCAATTATTTGCGGCAATTCGGCTGGCAACCGGGCTTGCCGTGGGGTTTTGAAGTTTTGGCGCCGCTCAAGTTCGATTATGGCGTGAGCCGCGGCACATTTCGCGAGTGGCGCGCCCGCGGTTTTGAGCGCCTCGACGGCGGCCGCTGGCCCGACACCGGCGACGCCATTTTGTTCTTTCCGAGCGGCGCGCCCGGGCCGGCGTTTCTGGTGACGCAGAATTTCGTCGTGCTCAAAACCTACAACAATTCGGACGCCTATGCGCTCGCCGTGGCGCATCTCGCCGACCGGCTGCACGGCGCAGGCCCGTTCCGCAGCGCCTGGCCGATCAACGATGTTCAGCCGTCGCGTTCCGAGCGCATCGCGCTGCAGAAAAAGCTCGCAAGCCTGGGCTACAAGGTCACCGATGTCGACGGGCATTTTGATTTCGATCTGCGCGACGACATCCGCAAGCTGCAACTCAGCTACGGCATGACCCCCGACGGCCATCCTAGCCGCGCGTTTCTCGACCGGCTCGGCCTCCTTGTGCCGTGAACCGGGCCGCTCAATCGCATAGACCAATGCGATAGAATCGGCACGAGACAACTATAGAGAGCGCCATTCAAGGCCGCCTTGGCGCCCCGGTCCGGCCCTATTCCACGGTCATCGAGACCCGGCCGTGCCCCGGTAACGATTTGACAGGCGGGGTTGCATTACCCATGTTCCCGGCGACTCGGCGGCCTGGCTCGGCCTCAAAACGCCAGAAAATGGCTTTTTATCAATGGCTTCCATGAACTTAGTGCTCGTAGAATCGCCCGCCAAGGCGAAGACCATCAATAAGTATCTGGGCAAGGGCTACGAAGTCCTGGCCTCGTTCGGCCATGTCCGCGACCTGCCGGCCAAGTCCGGGTCGGTCGATCCGGACCACAATTTCAAGATGCTCTGGGAGGTCGATCCCAAGGCGCAAAAGCGGCTCAACGACATCGCCAAGGCGGTCAAGGGCGCCGACAAGCTCATTCTCGCCACCGACCCCGATCGCGAGGGCGAGGCGATCTCCTGGCATGTGCTGGAATTCCTCAAAGAGAAGAAGGCGCTCGGCAAACAGGTGATCGAGCGCGTCGTCTTCAACGCCATCACCAAGCAGGCGGTGACCGAGGCGATGCAGCATCCGCGCATCATCGATCAGGCCCTGGTCGATGCCTATCTGGCGCGCCGCGCGCTCGATTATCTGTTCGGCTTCACGCTGTCGCCGGTGCTGTGGCGCAAGCTGCCGGGGGCGCGCTCGGCCGGCCGGGTGCAGTCGGTGGCGCTGCGACTGGTGTGCGACCGCGAGCTCGAAATCGAAAAATTCGTCCGCCGCGAATATTGGTCGCTGGTGGCGAATTTGGCGACGCCGCGCCAGGAGACGTTCGAGGCGCGGCTCGTCGGCGCCGACGGCAAGAAGCTGCAGCGGCTCGACATCGGCTCCGGCGCGGAGGCGCAAGCGTTCAAAGAGGCGCTCGAAACCGCGACCTTCACCGTTGCCTCGGTCGACGCCAAGCCGGTGAAGCGGCATCCACAGCCGCCGTTCACCACCTCGACGCTGCAGCAGGAGGCCAGCCGCAAGCTCGGCTTTGCGCCGGCCCACACCATGCGGGTGGCGCAGCGGCTCTATGAGGGCGTCGACATCGACGGCGAGACCGTCGGCCTCATTACTTATATGCGCACCGACGGCGTGCAGATCGCCGCCGAGGCGATCACTTCCGTGCGGCAAGTCATCGGCGCCGATTATGGCGCGAAATACGTGCCGTCCGTCCCGCGCCGCTACGAAGCCAAGGCGAAGAACGCCCAGGAAGCCCACGAGGCGATCCGGCCGACCGAGCTTACGCGCCGGCCGAGCCAGACCAGGAGCGTTTTGGACGCCGATCAGGCTAAACTCTACGAGCTGATCTGGCTGCGCACCGTGGCGAGCCAGATGGAATCCGCCGAGCTCGAGCGCACGACCGTCGAAATCACCGCCAATGTCGCGAGCCGGGTTTTGGATTTGCGCGCCACCGGCACCGTGGTCAATTTCGACGGCTTCCTCGCGCTCTACCAGGAAGGCCAGGACGAGGATCCGGAAGACGAAGAGTCGCGCCGGTTGCCGCAAATGAGCGCCGGCGAGCGGCTCGCCAAGCGCGAGATCAAGGCCGACCAGCATTTCACCGAGCCGCCGCCGCGCTATTCCGAAGCGTCCCTGGTCAAGCGCATGGAAGAGCTCGGCATCGGCCGGCCCTCGACCTATGCCTCGATCCTGCAAGTGCTCAAGGACCGCAAATATGTGCGGCTCGACAAGCGCCGGCTTTATCCGGAGGACCGCGGCCGTATCGTCGTCGCCTTCCTGGAAAGCTATTTCGCAAAGTACGTCGAATATGATTTCACCGCCGGCCTCGAAGAACAGCTCGATCTCATCTCCAACAGCGAGGTGGCGTGGCGCGAAGTGCTGCGCGATTTCTGGCGCGATTTCATCGGCACGGTCGACGGCACCAAGGATTTGAAGATTTCCGGCGTGATCGACACGCTCGACGACATGCTGGCGCCGCATCTGTTCCCGGCGCGCGAGGACGGCACCGATCCGCGGGTCTGCCCGACCTGCGGCAACGGCCGGCTGGGGCTGAAACTTTCCAAATTCGGCGCCTTCATCGGCTGCTCGAATTATCCCGACTGCCGCTATACGCGGCCGCTCACCGCCGACGGCAGCGGCGAAGTCAGCAACAAGAAGCTCGGCGAAGATCCGGCGACCGGGCTCGACGTCACCGTGCGCTCAGGCCGCTTCGGCCCCTATCTGCAACTCGGCGAAGGCGTCGACGGCGAAAAACCGAAGCGCGCCAGCCTGCCCAAAGGCGTGGCGCCCGACGAGATCGATCTCGATCGCGCCGTGGCGCTGTTGTCGTTGCCGCGCAAGGTCGGCCTGCATCCCGAGGACGGCGAGCCGATCCTCGCCGGCATCGGCCGCTATGGGCCTTACGTGCAGCACGGCAAAACCTACGCCAATATCGAAGACGCCGACGAGGTCTTCACCATCGGGCTCAACCGCGCGGTGACATTGATCGCGGAGAAACTTTTGCGGCCGTCAAAAGGCCGCCGCTTCGGCGCCGATCCGGGCCGCGCGCTCGGCGATCATCCGGCCAAGGGCGGACCGATCACGGCAAAGAAGGGCCGCTACGGCCCCTATGTCAGCCACAACGGCGTCAACGCCACCCTGCCGGCCGATAAGACGCCCGAGACCGTGACGCTCGACGAGGCCGTCGCCCTGATTGATGCTCGGGCCGAGCGCACCGGCGGTGCCGCGCCGCATGCGCGCCCGCGCAAGGCCAAGCGGCCGTCGCCGGGAACGGCGCGCGTTGTCAAAGCGTCGTCGAAAAAGCCCGGCGCCGGCAAACGGCCGGGCGCACGCAAGCCGCCCACGGAAGCGGCCGAATAATTTTTGCTTGTTGCCGAAATGGGCCGCCGGACTAGACCAATGAGCGGCCCAAAGAATTTAAGATGAAACACTCCCGCCTGCCCTCCCGCGAGGAGCTTGTCGCCTTTATCCGTGAGCGCAGCGGCAAGGTTGGCACGCGCGAGATCGCGCGCGCGTTTGGCGCCAAGAACGCCGACCGCGCAGCCCTCAATCGCATGCTGCGCGAGCTTGCCGACTCTGGCCAGATCGATCGTCTGCGCAAACGCCTGCACAATCCAGGCACCTTGCCGCCGGTGGTGCTGGCCGACGTCACCGGCCGCAATGCCGACGGCGAGCTTTTGGCGCGGCCGACCGAATGGGACGAGGCCGCCCACGGCGCGCCGCCCGTCATTCGCATCGTCACGCCGCGCCGGCCGCGCCCGGGCGAAGTTGCCGGCGTCGGCGACCGCGCGCTGCTCCGCATCGAGAAGAGCGGCGAAGAGGAAACCACCGCGCGCGTCATAAAACTTTTGGACCGCGCCAAGCATCGCGTGCTCGGCATTTTCCGCGGGCTTCCCGGCGGTGGCGGCCGGCTGGTGCCGGTCGACAAGAAACAGCTCGGCCGCGAGATGGCGATCCCGGCGGATCGCGCCGGCGGCGCCGTCGATGGCGATCTTGTTGCAGTGGAGGTATCGCGCAATGGCCGACTCGGTCTGCCAATGGGCTCGGTCGTTGAACGACTGGGCTCGATCAAGAGCGAGCGCGCCGTCAGCCTGATTGCGATTCACTCCCACGAC
>JBAUYI010000464.1:0-4674 GCA_049584715.1 Xanthobacteraceae bacterium | reverse complement strand
GGCCTCGACCTGGTCGCGGTCGCACAACAGATCGTCCAGTGTGTAGGGAAAGCCCTTGGCCTGGTAGAGGCGCGTGCCGGCGATGGCGCCGCAGGCGCCGACGATGGCGTCGCACGGGCTGACCAGGATGTCGGCCGTCTGGTCGATCGGCCGCGCGCCGTCCTTGAGCTCGCGGGTGAAGCAATCGTGCATGCTGCGGAAATGCGTCTTCTTGGCCTCGCTGAGATCGAGATCGCAGAACATCCGCCATAGCCTGATCGACAGGTCGCGTACCAAAGGCTGCTCAACCTGGCTGAGCCAGCCGACGAACTGCGTCGCCAGCCGGCGCGGAATGCGGTTGGTGAGGAGGAAATTAATGTCCTCTTGGCCGAACAGGCGCCAGATTTGCTCCTGCGCCAACAGGCGCCAGATTTGTGAACGCACCGTCATGGCTTTGTAAAACGTTCCGGGTACACCCCGATTCGATGCAATGGGCCGCGACCACTTTGGCTGTCTGCGGGCTCGGCGCCGCCGCGCTGGCGACTTCGATGCTGACGCTCGGCCGCCGGCTCGAGCTGTCCCAGGCCAAGCACCGCTCGCTCGCCGGCCATGCCCGCATGGCGCGCCGCCTCGCCGGTTTCGTGCCGTTCTACGACTTCGACGAGGAGCGGTTTTTCACCTGCGACGGCGCGCCCGCCGACATCGCCGGCCGGCGCCGCTCCGGCTTCGCCCACCTGTCGGAGCTTTACAAGTCGCGCTTCGCCGAGACCATCCGCCGCAGCGCCGAGGCCGCCGAAACCATTTCCGACCTGCAATTCACCGGCGCCTATCGGGTGCCGTTCCAATATCGCCGCATGGTGCGCGCGCATCTGCCGCTCGGCAGCTTCCTGCAATCGTCCGACGGCTTGACCGTCACCGACCTCGACGGCAACCGCTTCTACGATCTCACCGGCTCCTATGGTGTCAACGTCTTCGGTTACGACTTCTACAAGGGCACGATCGAGCGCGGCGCCGCCCGCGTGCACGCGCTCGGCCCGGTGCTCGGCGCCTATCATCCGCTGATCATCGAGAACACGCAGCGTATCAAGGAGATTTCCGGACTCGACGAGGTGTCGTTCCACATGTCGGGCACCGAGGCGGTGATGCAGGCGGTGCGGCTGGCGCGCTATCACACTCGGCGCAGCCACCTGGTGCGCTTCTGCGGCGCCTATCACGGCTGGTGGGGCGACGTGCAGCCGGGCATCGGCAATCCGCAGCCTGCGCACGAGACCTATACGCTTGCGGAAATGTCCGAGGAAACGCTGCACGTGCTGCGCACGCGCCGCGACATCGCCTGCGTCCTGGTCAATCCGGAGCAGGGCCTGCACCCGAACGTGCCGGCGCCGACGGATTCGTCGTTGCTCGACAGCACGCGCAGCTCGCACTTCGACAAGGCGGCCTACACCGCGTGGCTCAAGCGCCTGCGCGAAGTGTGCAGCGAGCGCAACATCGTGCTGATCTTCGACGAAGTATTCGTCGGCTTTCGGCTCGCTCCGGGCGGCGCGCAAGAGTATTTCGGCGTCCGTGCCGACCTCGTCACCTACGGCAAGACGATCGGTGGCGGACTGCCCATCGGCGTCGTTTGCGGCCGCAAGGATTTGATGAAGCGGTTCCGCGACGACCGCCCCGCCGACATCTGCTTTGCCCGCGGCACGTTCAACGCGCATCCTTACGTCATGGCGGCGATGAACGAATTCCTGCGCCAATTCCAGACTCCGGAAGTGCAGGCGCTCTACCAAAACCTCGATGCGGTGTGGGACGGCAGAGCGCAGCGGCTGAACCAACGGCTCGCCGACCAAGGACTGCCGGTTCAGGTGGCCAACATGTCGGCGCTCTGGGTGGTCTGTTACACGCAACCGTCGCGCTACAATTGGATGCTGCAATATTACCTGCGGGCGCAAGGCCTGGCGCTGAGCTGGGTCGGCACCGCCCGGCTGGTCTTCAGCCTCAATTACACCGACGCCGATTTCGACGCGGTGGCGGACCGCTTCGTCGCCGCGGCCAAAACCATGCAGCAGGACGGCTGGTGGTGGCGCGATCCGGCGACGACCAACAAGACGATCAGGCGGGCGATCATGAAAGAGATGATCGCCCACCGCTTGTTCCCCCCGCGCAAGCATTAGCGAAAATAGACGCGATCCGCCGCGGCCGTTTCAGGTGGCCCGCGGAAGCTCGACCTCTTCGGCGTCGTCCTCATCCCAATGATGCAAGCCGATGGCGGGATCGATCAGCTCGCCGCGCAATAGCGCCAGCGGCGCCTTGTGGTAAAGCTTGATGTCGTGGAACGGGTCGGTGAGGATCTTTGTCGCCCAGACCAGGCCGGTCTGCACGTCCTTGATCACGAACAATTGGACGGTGCGAAACAGCACGCCGCCGATGCCGAGCGCCAGCCAGATTACGGCGACCTGGCGCACGAACTCGGTCTTGTTGGTGGCGGGCGTGAACAGGCCGAACAAGGTCGGGCTGAAGTAAAGCGACACTGGCAACGCCGCCCAGATCGTCAGCAGCACGACCTTGCGGCGCAGATTGTAGCCGACCTTGATCTCTTCCTTGTGCTCGTGGCTGGCCTGGTTGACCGTGTCGTAGTCCTTGGGCTCGAAGAAAAAGTGCCCGGTCTGCCGCGTGGTCATGGCAACGAGCCAGCCGGCGAGCGCCGAGATCGCCGGGTCCTTGAAGATCATCACATAGGAGAACAGAAAGCTGATCGCACTGACGAAGTGCAGCGACTGATTGATCCGGCTGTGGTGATAGTAGCGATGATCGTCCCAGCGCTGCGTACGCAGAGCCGCGCGAAAATTGTCCATCGGTCTCCCCATCGTTCCTGATTTGGGTATGGCGATTCGGTGAATCCCTTGTGACAGGGATTCACTTGGTGACAGTCGGGTGAAGGTTTATGTCTTTATTTGCGACCGGCGAGGTGTCAGCCGGCTGCGCGTAGCGCCGGATCGGTCTTCCTCGCGGCGCCCGCCGCGCCGTCCTTGGCGAAGCGGATCAGCGAAAAATGCCCGAACGGCGGCATCGCGCGCCGCTCGACGAGGGTGACGCCCGCCGTCCGCGACGCCCACTGCGCGTAGCGCTCGAACGCAAACTCGGTGCGCCAGCCGAGCTTGCGCGCCGCCGGCTGGAACCAGTGCTCCAGCGACCGCCGCAAACCGGCTTCGGCGCCGACGCGGCTCACCAAGATGATCTCGCCGCCCGGCTTGAGCACGCGGGCGAATTCGTCGAGCGCGGCTTCCGGATTCGGCACGGTGGTGATGACATATTGCGCGACGATGACGTCGAACGAAGCGTCGGGAAACGACAGCTGCTCGGCATCCATCACCCACAGCCCCTCGACATTGCTCAGTCCGAACTCGGCGACCCGCTCATGCGCCTTGCGCAGCATAGGCTCGGAAATATCGATGCCGCAGATCTTCAAGTCGCGCGAGTACAGCGGCAACGAGATGCCTGTTCCAACACCGACCTCGAGAAGACGCCCGCCGACGCGCGCGGCTGCCGCGACCGCGGCGTGGCGACCGCGTTCAAAGACCGCACCGAACACCAGGTCGTAGACCGGCGCCCAGCGCGCATAAGCCTTGGTGATGGTCTGGGTGTCGAGATCGGATTCCAAAAGCGTGCTGCTCATGCTTGACCCTTCCATTGTCATGCTTTTTGTTTTGCCGCCCTTAGCCATGGACGGTCTCCGTGACTGTCCCGGCGAACTGCAGCGCGCCGGTATTGCCGGTCGCCACCTTGCGGGCGTGGCCGATGAACTGGCGGGCGCTGTTTTCCCACGAATAATTGAGCGCAAAGGCGCGGCAGGCGTCGCGCGACAGTGACAGCGCACCCATGCAAGCGACGGCCAAATCCTCGTGCAGGACGCCGACCGGGTTGTCGGCGATAACGTCCTTCGGCCCGGTGACCGGAAAGGCGGCGACCGGAACGCCGCTGGCGAGCGCCTCGAGCTGCACGATGCCGAACGTGTCGGTGAGGCTTGGAAACACGAACACGTCGGCGCCCGCCAAATGCGAAGCGAGAATGCCGTTGTCCAGCATGCCGAGAAATTTCGCCGCGGGGAATCTCCGCTTGAGTTCGGCTTCCTGCGGTCCGGTGCCGATGATGACCTTGGTGCCGGGCAAATCGAGGGACAGGAACGCTTCAAGATTTTTTTCCACGGCGACCCGACCGACGGTCATGAAGATCGGCCGCGGCAAGCCGAGATCGATGGCGCGGTCCGGGCGAAACAGGTCGGTATCCACGCCGCGTGTCCACCGGCCGAGATTGGCAAAGCCGCGCTCGGAAAGCTCCGCCGTGAGCGACGGCGTCGCCACCATCGTCACTGTTGCCGCCGCGTGGAACCAGCGTAATGTCGCGTAGATCCATTCTTGCGGGATCGGCGAGCGAGCCGAGATATATTCGGGAAACCGCGTCGTATAGCTCGTGGTGAACGGCCGGCTGTGGCGCCGGCAGAAAGAGCGCACGGCGAAGCCGATCGGCCCTTCCGTGGCGATGTGAATGGCGTCCGGCCGCGCTGCTGCGATGCGCTCGGCGATCCGCCGGCGGCTCGGCAAAGCGAGCCGCAAGCCCGGATAGGTCGGCACCGGAAACGACGGGAAACCCTCCGGCGACAGGAACTCGATCGTCACGCCGAGCTTGGCGGCGGCGCGCGCCAGCGAA
>JBAUYI010000463.1:0-3318 GCA_049584715.1 Xanthobacteraceae bacterium | reverse complement strand
GCTTGCCCGCTTTGACGAGCTGCATCGATACCCCGAGATTGTCGAACATGCTGTCGACGGCGCCGCCAACGAGATCGTTGAGCGCCGGCGCCGAGCCGCGATAGGGCACGTTCTGCAACTTCACCTTGGCCATCATCTGGAACAATTCCGACGTCAAGTGCGAGGTGGTGCCGTTGCCTTGGGTGGCGGTCGTGATCTTGCCGGGATTGGCCTGGGCGTAGGCGATGAAATCCTTCACGGTGCCGGCGGCGATCTTGTCCGGGTTGACCACGAGCGCGTTCGGCACCCGTCCCACAACCGCGATCGGCACGAATTGCAGCGGATCGAAATCGAGACGCGGATAGAGATTTTGATTGATCACCAGCGGCGGCGGCGGCGACGACAATAGCGTGTAGCCGTCGGGATCGGCTTTCGCCGCAACCTCGGCGCCGACATTGCCGCCGGCGCCCGAGCGGTCCTCGATGATCACCGATTGCCCCCACTTACGTGACAGCCAGTCGGCGATAATGCGCGGCATGACGTCGGCGGTGCCGCCGGCGGGGAAGGGGACCACGATTTTCACCGTGCGCGTTGGAAAATCCTGCGCCTGTGCCGGGACGGCCATGGCGCCGAGCGCCAGCACCAAAGCCGGCAGCACCCATCCGCATCGCCGAGACGACACGGCGCGTTTTTTCGACATCATGCTTTTGCTCTTGATGCTTCAGGTCTTGGGAGTTTCGGCGGGGACCGCCGCGGAACTTAGCCAAACCGTGTCACAGCCGCCAGTACACATCACCGCGACATAGCGGCTTGCAGCGCTGCCATGCCGCGGCGCCGTTATCGAAGCGAACAGAGTTTTGCCCTAATGACCCCCTTTGGTTTGCCAACCTTAGGTGCCGGACAGCGGGGCTGTTCGGAAGGGCCTTTTGGGGAAGATGTCCACGAGCCGCCTCATCGCGTTCTTGCTCCTTGGCTTGAGCGTTGCCGCCTGCACCGCCGACTCCGGCCCGAAAGAGGTCGGCGGCACGGCAGTCGGCGCCGTGACCGGCGGCCTGATCGGCAATGCCATCGGCGGTAGCGTCGGCAACCGGGTCGCCGGGACCGTGATCGGCGCCGCGGTGGGCGGCCTGTTCGGCAACCGGATCGGGGCTGCGATGGACGACGAGGACAGGCGGCGCGCCTATGCCGCCCAAATGCAGGCGCTGGAAACCGGGCCGTCGGGCGCCCCGGTGGCTTGGCGCAATCCGGATTCCGGCCGTTACGGCAATGTCGTGCCCGGCCCCGCCTACCAGGCCAACGGCGCCACCTGCCGGCAATATAGCCACACGGTCTATGTCGACGGCGCCCCGCAGAGCGCGCGCGGCACCGCCTGCCGCAATCCCGATGGCACCTGGACCACGCTCAACTGACGGGTGCCGGGTCTATCGCCTTGAAATCCGGGTGTTTTGCGTAACCCCTTCTTAAGCGCGCCGCTAGTAGAAACGTTAACGGTGTGGCCCTCCAGAGGCGGGTGCGATGACAAGCGGCGGGCAATCCGTCGAACGGCTGCGGGACTATCTCCGGAACCTCAAGCCGGAAGCACGGGCAATGCTGATTGCAGAGCTCGAGCGCGCCCAATTGCGCGGCGACGACATGGCCGGCAGCGAGCTGGTGCTCGACGAGCTGCGGCGCACCATCCGCACCGAGGCGCAGCGCGTGCCGCGCATCGGCGACGCGGCGCGCCTGTTCTTCATGCCGTTCGAGCCGTTCCTGATCGACGCGCCCGCCGACCACAAGCGCGTCGGGCGCATCGCGCGGCTTTCGCTCGAGCCGATCTGGGGCTGGATCGGCCGCGATCTGATGCCGGCCGAAGCCAAGGCGCTGACCGAGGACACCAATCGCGCGCTGCTCGCCGACGACAAGACCAAGGCCGATCAACTGGTCCGCGCGCTGCACGAGCGCGCCATGCTGCGCATGCGGGAAACCCTGGACACGGTCGGCACCGACGAGAAGGCGCAACGCCGGCTCGCCATTCAGGTCGGCACGCCGCGAGCGGCCGATGACGTCGCCACGCTCCTGCATGTGCTCGAAGTCCGCGACGCGCTCGCCGACCTGGTCAAGCGGCTGCCGAACTATGTGCGCGCCTTCGAGCGCGAGGTGATCGAGCAGGCCAAGGTGCATATCGACGCCGCGTGTGCGGCGAAGTCGCTCGGCGGCAACGCATCGCGCAAAGCCGATGTCATCCGCTATGGTCTCGTGCTGTTGATGAGCCGGCTCGCGGCGCCGTGGCAGCTTATTCGTCTCGCCACCCGTGTCGCCGAAAGCGACGTTGCCGCCCGCGTTGCCGAAACGCCCTATGCGGTGGCGGTGACGATCGTGCTCGGCGAGATGGAAGCCACGGTCAGCGAGCTGCGCACCGCATTCAAAGCCGGCAAGCCGGTGACGTCGATGCTCAAGGAGTTGCACGGCGCCGCGCGCGGGCTGCGGACGGAAATGGACCTGTCCGTCGAGTCGGCCTGGAGCCGGCAACTGGCCGCGATCCGCAGCGACGTTTCCAACCTGCTGAAGTCCGAGATCGATGCGGCCCCGGGCCGGGTCCGCCGTCTCTTACGTCCGCCGCCGGCCAAAGAGATCCGCCCCGGCGCGACGGTCGACAGCATCGAGGTGGACGATGTGCTGGCGCGGGTCGAGTTCGTCAACGCCTGCCGCAATTACGCGGGCGAGCTGGCGCTCAGCGAAGTCACGCTGCGCGCGTATTCGGAACTGACGCAATATCTGGAGACCGGCACCAAGGTGCTGCTTGACGCCTTGCGTCACGCCGAAGCCGCCGAGCGCCCGTTCCGGCAGTCGCAGGTCGACGCCGCGATCCGCTTGTGCCGATCGTTGTTCGGCGCCGAATATGCCGAGCTGTTGACCAAGGCCGCCGACGTTGCCGCGCAGGTCGCGACCACCGAGCGCAAGTCCATCCGCGCGTGACGCAGTGCGCAATTGCCGCGCCGAGGTTCCCATTGCGGCCACAGTCGCGCCGTGATGTAAGGACGCGGCGCTCGGCCACGGGCTTTAGCCTGCATTGTTGTCGCCGTGACGACCTCGGCCTGCGGCTGGAATGGCACTGAAGACCTGCTCATGATTCTGTGGATCGTTTTCGCCTTGATGACCGCAGCGGCGATCCTCGCCGTGCTGTGGCCGCTTGGGCGAAAGGCCGCCGGCCGCGGCGGCAACGACCTTTCGGTCTATCAGGATCAATTGGCGGAGATCGGCCGCGATCGCAGCGCCGGCCTGATCGGCCAGGCCGAAGCCGAGGCCGCGCGGGTCGAGGTGTCGCGCCGGCTGTTGGCCGCGGCCGACGCGGAGGCGACG
>JBAUYI010000462.1:0-9135 GCA_049584715.1 Xanthobacteraceae bacterium | reverse complement strand
GCTTCAAGCAGTCCGGCATCGGCCGCGAGGAATGTTTTGAGGAAATGCTTGCCTATACCCAGGAGAAGAACATCCACGTCAGGCTCAAGCCGGCCAAGGCATGAGTTCCATTGCTTTCGGCTCTTATGTCGCGCGCACCTGACGATTGCGCCCGAACACTTTGCTACCGCGTTGTGTCAGACTTGGGAAAGTGAGCCAACACGGAACTTTTGAAGTTCCATCGCGGGGCAAGCGGGGCGATATGAAACGGCGCGACTTCATCACGTTCGTTGGCGGCGCGGCTGTCGCTTGGCCGCTCGGCGCCCGCGCGCAGCAGCCGGGCAAGGTACCGCTGGTCGGTTTTCTGGGCACGACCACGGCAGCGGCAATGAGCGGCTGGACCGGTCCCTTTGAGCAGCGGCTGGGCGAACTCGGCTGGGTCCAAGGCCGCACCATAACAATCGAGTACCGCTGGGCGGAGGCGCATCCTGAGCGCTACGCAGAGATCGCAGCTGAATTCGTCAAGCTCCCGGTCGACGTCATCGTGACCACCGTACCGGCTGTGCCGGCATTAAAAGCGGCCACGTCGGTGATCCCCATCGTTTTTGCGTTGGCGACCGACCCCGTCGGCGGCGGTCTGATCACAAGCCTGGCGCGGCCGGGCGGCAATGTCACCGGTCTGTCGATGCAGGCAACCGATCTTGCCAGCAAACGTGTCGAGTTGTTGCACCAAGTCGTTCCCAAGCTCGGCGATCTGGCAATCCTGGCCAATGTCGAAATCCCGCAAATCCTCCTCGAGATACACGAGGTCGAAACGGCGGCGCAAAAATTCAACTTCAAGATCATCCGGTTGGAAGTACGCCGCGCGGAAGATCTTGCTCCCGCTTTCGCCTCTCTCAGCGACCGCGCACAGGCGCTTTATGTGTGCACCGATCCGCTCACGGTCATTAACCGCATAAGCATCAATACGCTGGCATCCGCCGCCCGGCTGCCGGCCATCTACGGCGTTCGCGATCTCGTCGTGGCTGGCGGCCTGATGTCCTACGGCGCCGACTTTGCCGATCAATTCCGTCGCACCGCCGACTTGACCGACAAAATTCTGCACGGCACGAAGCCCGGCGATATACCGGTCGAGCAGCCGACCAAGTTCGATTTCGTCATCAATCTCAAGACCGCCAAGGCGCTCGGCATCAACGTGCCGCCGAATCTGCTGGCGCTCGCCGACGAGGTGATCGAATGAGACGGCGCCAATTCATCGCGCTCTTTGGCGGCGCGGTAGCCACGTGGCCGTTCACCGCCCGCGCGCAGCAGCCGGCGCTGCCGGTGGTCGGGTTTCTTCACAGTGCTTCCCCATATCCCGAGGAAGCCGAGGCGTTCGGCCAAGGCCTGAAGGAAGCCGGCTTTGTCGACGGGAAGAACGTGACAATCGAGTTTCGCTGGGCCGAGGGCCATCCTGACCGGCTGCCGGTCTTCGCGACGGATCTTGTTCATCGCCAAGTCTCAGTCATCGCAGCCATCGGCGGCGATGTCACTGCACTGGCGGCAAAGGCCGCCACCTCGACCATACCGATCGTGTTTCTCAACGGCAGCGATCCGATCAAGTCCGGCCTTGTCGCCAGCATCAACCGGCCCGGCGGGAACATCACAGGCGTGAGCTTGTTCGCCGGTACGGTCGATGCCAAACGCCTGGAGCTGCTGCATGTGCTGGTTCCTCTCGTGACCGCCGTCGCGGTGTTCAACAACGCTCTCGTTGCCGAGACCGAGGCGCGCTCAAAGTCTCTTGCCGAGGCTGCCGCGAAGCTCGGGTTAAAGCTTGTCTTTTTCAATATCGCCGGCGAAAGCGACTTAGATACGGCTTTTGACGCCATTGCCAAGCAGAAGATCGGCGCGCTGTTTGTCAGCGGCAGCCCCTATTTCATCGGTCGCCGGGACCAGCTCGTGCTCGCGGCTGCACGCCACGAGGTTCCCGCGATTTATGCTTGGCGCGAAATTGCCAAGGCGGGCGGCTTGATGAGCTACGGAGCCGATGTCATGGACGCGGCTCGTCAAGCCGGCATCTACGCCGGGCGGATACTCAAGGGCGAGAAACCCGCCGACCTGCCGGTCATGCAGCCGACCAAATTCGAATTCGTGATCAATCTCAAGACGGCGAAAGCGCTCGGCCTCGCCATCCCGCCGACGCTGCTGGCGGTCGCCGACGAGGTGATCGAATAGCGCGTGCGTATTTCGCGGTTCACAACGGCCGCCGAATAGCGCAACATTAAGGCGGGAGATGTCCCTTCCGCTCCAACGATCGCAACAAACCGGACGGCGTCGAAGGACGCCGAGCCGTCGGGAGTGAAGCCATGAGGAAACGCAAAGCCAGCGGCGTCGCGCCGCCGCTCGAATCCGTCGCCGGCAACGGCCTGTTGCATCGCCGAGCCTTGCTCCAAGGCGGCGTCATGTTCGCCGGAGCGCTAGGCAGCGGCGCCTCGCTCACCAGCGCCGCCGCTGAACCGCTGACCCAGCCCGAGTGGAGCATGTATCCGGGCGAAGTTACGCCTGTGCTGCAAAAGCCGTCGCGCTTCGAGGCGGGCGTCGTGCGTACCTTGAGCAATCCGAAGGGCGACGCGCGGACCCAGCACGCGCGCGCGCCGCTGCAAAAGCTCAACGGCACCGTCACGCCGAACGCGCTGCATTTCACCATCAACCATTCCGGCATTCCCGACATCGATCCGGACAAGCACGTGCTGGTCATCCACGGCATGGTCAAACAGCCGCTGGAATTCACCATCGACGCGCTGCTGCGTTACCCGATGGTGACGCGCAAGCATTTCGTCGAGTGCGGCGGCAACAGCGCGCCGATGTTCTCGCCGGAGCCGATCCAGGCGCCGCTGCAGGCGCTGCATGGACTGGTGTCGTGCGCGGAATGGACCGGCGTGCCGGTGTCGACCTTGCTCGACGAAGCCGGCGTCGATCCGAAAGCGACCTGGATGCTGGCGGAAGGCGCCGACTCGCTTGCCGTGAGCCGCAGCGTGCCGCTGAAGAAGGCCTACGACGACGCCATCGTCGCGCTTTACCAGAACGGCGAGCGCATCATGCCCGGCAACGGCTACCCGATGCGGCTTTTGCTGCCCGGCTACGAAGGCAACATGAACGTGAAATTTTTGCGCCGGCTGAAAATCGTCGATCAGCCGGCCATGACCTATTACGAGTCGCGCAACTACTCGCCGCTATTGCCCGACGGCAAGGCCTACAAGTTCTACTTCGTCAACGAGGTGAAATCCTTCATCACCCAGCCGTCGTTCGGCTACGCCATGAAGGGGCCGGGCTTTTATGAGATTTCCGGCATCGCCTATTCCGGCACCGGACGCATCGAGAAAGTCTTGGTCTCCGCCGACGGCGGCAAGAGCTGGGGAGAAGCCGCGGTGGAAGGTCCGGTCAGCCCGAAAGCGTTCACGCGCTTTTCCATGCCGTGGCGCTGGGACGGCCAGCCGGCGATCCTCACCAGCCGGGCCTGGGACGATTCCGGCGCCGTGCAGCCGCTGCGCGCCGATTTCATCGCCGTGCGCGGCGAGGCCAAGAAAGTTCCCAACGTGCTCGGCTTTCCCAACCAGCATTACAACAGCCTCACCGCGTGGGGAATTGCGAGCACCGGGGAGATCAAGCATGTCTATGTTTAAGCCGCGCGCGGTCGCCCTCCTCATCACGCTCGCCTTCGCCTCGGCCACGGCGTTCGCCACCGATGCGCCGCATCTCGGCAAGCCGGTCAGCGAAGCCGACATCAAAGCCTGGGACATCAGCGTACTGCCCGACGGCAGCAACTTGCCGCCGGGCAGCGGCTCCGCGAGCGAAGGCGCAAAACTCTATGTCGACAAGGGCTGCAACCAATGCCACGGCGACAACGGCAAGGGCGGGGCGAGCAATATGCTGGTCGGCAATCCGCCGCTGACCGCTGACGGCATCACCTCGAACAAGACGATCGCCAATTTCTGGGCCTATCCGACCACGCTGTTCGACTATATCCGCCGCGCCATGCCGTGGCCGACGCCGCATACGCTGACCGACAACGAGGTCTATGCGATCTGCGCTTACCTGTTCGCGGCCAACAATCTGATCCCGCAAGACCAGGCGATGAATGCGGAGACCTTGCCCAAGGTGAAGATGCCGAACCACGACAATTTTATCGTCAAGTTCCCGGATCGGATTTAAATCTTCATCCTGCCCCGCGATAGCGGGGAAGGGGGACCACCCGAAGGGTGGTGGAAGGGGCGCAGGACTCGGCGCGACCTCGGCGATTCATGGGAGTATCGGCGCCGACAACGATTGCGTAGCGGCGGCAGCGGCGCGGCGAGTCCTGCGCCCCCTCCACCACGGTTCGCTCGCTTCGCGAGCTCCAGTGGTCCCCCTCCCCCGCTATCGCGGGGGCGGATGATTTACAGCTTGAACGTCTCATACGTCGCCGGGTGAAACAGCTCATCGACGGAGACGCCGCGCTCCGACAAACCCTCGGCATGGTGCTGCGCCAGGAAATAGTCGAGCACTTTTCGGTTCGGCTCGACGCCGTAGGACCAGAAATCGTGGCCCATCAGGGCGCGCGCTTCAGCCAGACGCTCCTCGACGAACGGCAGCGTCACCTTGGTCGCCGACGTGTCGGACAATTTCGCCAATCCCACCTGCTTGGACTGCTCGAAGGCTTTCAGCACGGCGCCGGGCAGCCATGGATGGCGCTCGGCCAGTTCGCGGCGCACGCCGACCACGTGCATGATCGGAAAAAATCCGGTGCGCTTGAAATAGTCCTTCGCTACCGCGACCGGATCGGGGAACAGCCAGCCGATATGCGGATGGCCCCCTTCGACCAGGGTCGGCGGCCGCGGCGCGATGAAGCCGTCGATGTCGCCCGACTCGAGCAGCGCCGAGATGGTCTTGCCCTCGGGCGCGTTGTCGAGCCGAACGCCGGGCGGCAGTTTTACCGTGATCTTTTCCGGCCGCCCGGCATGCTCGATGCCGCCGCGGATCCAGTGAATGTCCGAGCGCTTGACGCCGTAATCGTCTTCCAGGAACGCGCGCGCCCAGACATTGGCGGTGAGCTGATATTCCGGCACGCCGACCTTGCGGCCCTTGAGGTCTTGCGGCTTTTTCACCCGGTCGGTGCGGACATAGACCGAGGTGTGGCGGAAGGCGCGCGAGACAAAGGCCGGCACCGCGATATAGGGACAATTGCCCTGCGCCGTCTTCACCGTGTAGCTCGACATCGACAGCTCGCAAATGTCGAACTCGGCGGCACGAAAGGCGCGGAAGAAAATCTCCTCCGGCACGAGCTGCATATAGACCGGATCGACGCCGTCGATCTGAACGGCGCCGTCGATCAGCGCGCGGGTGCGGTCGTAGTCGCCGACCGCGACCGAGAGATTGAGCTTGGCCATGAAAAATCCTTACGACCTACGAAACCGTAATGCCCTGCTCCGCCGTGGTCACCGTGCCGTTGTCGTCGACCCAGGCGAAGGCGAAGGTGCCGCTGTCCTCGACTTTCACCGTGAATTCGAAATACGGATTGGCGGAAATCGCCGGCTCGAGATCGGCGCGGAACACTTCATGGCCGTTGAAGGTGCACACGAAAGAATTGATGATCTCGCGCGGGATCGGCTTGCCGGCGTCGTCCTTGCGGAAGCCGGTCTCCATCGGATGCGACATCAGCGTCTTGATCTGGATGATGTCGCCCTTTTTCGCTTCGCTCGGAACGCGCAGGCGTGGTTTTTCGGCCATGATGTTTGCCCGGTCTTGTTTTTGCTTCAGCCGCCGCAGCCGCCGACCGTGACCTTGACCACTTTGTGCTCGGCATAAAGCTTGCCGGTCGAGGTCTTGGCCAGCACGGTGACGGTGCCGGTGCCGCCGAGGCGGATACGGGTTGCAGCTTCGGCGCGCCCGGACATCGGCGTCAGATGAAATCTGACGATGCCCGGATTGGGATTGGCATCGCCGATGACGCGGATCTCGCTGACGTAATCGTCCGCCGTCATCGGGCTGTCGACCTTGATGGCGAGCGGCACGGTGTTGCCGTTCTCGGCGATCTCGGGAAGATCGATCGTGATCTTGCCGCTCTCGGCCGCTTTGGCGGCGGTGAATTTGGCGATCTCGGCGTCTGCTTCCGCGGGCGTCGCCATGCCGTCATCGGCGGCAACCAGCGTGAGCGTCATTCCGGCGCCGAGCATTAGCGCGCTGCGGCGGGTCAGTGAGGACATTGCGGGGCACTCCTTGGCGGCAGGCCCTTAGCATACTGCCTACCGCCCCGCAAAAGGCTCCGCCGGCGCGATATCCGTCAGCCGGAACTGCACGCGCTCCTCGCCCTGGTAGCGATCGATCGCGAAGGAGCCGGCGGCGTGGACCTGCCGGCCGCGGCTGTTGAGGAGCGCGGTGCCGAGCTTTTGGCCGGCGGCGCGGAAGGCGATGGCGTTGACGGCGGCGCCGGCGCCGGATTTGAACCGCACCCGCATGTGGGCTTGGCCGACTTCCTCGGCATAGGTCACGGTGTGCGCCGGCAATGCGATCACCGGCTCGGGATTGCCGGAACCGAACGGACCGGCGCGCTCGATCATGGCGACGAGATCGAGGTTGGCGCCGGCCGCGCTCACGGCGCCGTCGATCATCAGGCCGCTTGAGCGGCGCGCGGTTGCGACATCGGCACTGAGCGCCGCTTCAAGGAACGCGCGCAGTTGCGCCAGCGCGCCCTTGCGTAACGTCACGCCCGCCGCCATGGCGTGGCCGCCACCCTTGACCAGCAAACCTTCGGCGACGGCGCGGCGCACGGCACGGCCGATATCGACGCCGGTGATGGAGCGGCCCGAGCCGGTGCCGATGCCGCCGGGCTCGATCGCGATTGCGAAAGCAGGTCTGCCGAATTTCTCCTTCAGGCGCGCGGCGACAAGGCCGACGACGCCGGGATGCCAGCCTTCCGCGGCGGTGATCACCACCGCGCCTGTCTCCTCGATGCCGAGCGCGGCCATGGCCTCGGCTTCGGCCTGCGCCAAGGTCTCCTGCTCGATCGCCTGCCGCTCGCGATTGAGCCGATCAAGCTCGGCGGCGATCTTTGCCGCTTCGATCGGATCGGCTTCCAGCAATAGCCGCACGCCGAGATCGGCGCGGCCGATGCGGCCGCCGGCATTGATGCGCGGCCCCAGCAAAAAGCCGAGATGCCAGGCTTCCGGCGGGCCGGACAGCCGCGCCACATCCATGAGACTCACAAGCCCCGGCTGCTCGCGCCGGCGCAGCACCAGCAACCCCTTAGCGACGAAGGCGCGATTGAGCCCGATCAGCGGCACCACGTCGGCGACGGTGCCGAGCGCGACGTCATCGAGGAAGGACAGCAGATCGGGCTCGGGCCGCGCCTCGGTCCAAAAACCGCGGGCACGCAATTCGCGATTGACCGCTACCACGGTCATGAACACGAGCCCGACCGCGGCGAGATAGCCGAGACCTGAGAGATCGTCGCGCCGGTTCGGATTGACGATCGCCGTCGCCGGCGGCAGCGCCTCGTCGGCCTGATGATGATCGATGACGACGACGTCCATGCCGAGCGCTTTGGCTTCGCTCAACGGCTCGATGCTGGTGGTGCCGCAATCGACGGTCACCAGCAGCGTCGCGCCGCGCTCAGCCAGCGCGCGCACCGCCTCGACATTCGGGCCGTAGCCTTCGAACAAGCGGTCGGGAATGTGGATGATCGGCTCGATGCCGCCATGCCGCAGGAAACGCGCCAGCACGGCGGCGGATGTTGCGCCGTCCACATCGTAGTCGCCGAAAATCGCGATGCTCTCGCCGCGCGTCATGGCATCGGCGATGCGCGCGGCTGCTTCCGGCATGGCGGTGAGCACGTTCGGATCCGGCATCGCGCGCTTGATGGTCGGATCGAGAAAGGCGTCGACCGCATCGGCCTCGACATTGCGGCCGGCGAGGACGCGCGCCAGCAATTCGGGGATCTCATGGCGCTGCGCGATCGCCAGCGCCCGCGACGCACCGCGCTCGTCGAGCCGGTCGCGCCAAGCGCGCCCGGTCGCCGAGTTTTCGACGCCGAGGAAGAGGCGATTCTCAGCCATTGGCCGATTGTAACACTGTCATGCTCCGCGAAAGCGGAGCATCCAGTAAACATAGGCGCTGCGGCCCGAACTGAAAATGCGGCGTTTACTGGATCACCCGCCTTCGCGGGTGATGACAGGCCTGACTATTCGAACTTACCGAGCTTCCTGTGCTCAGCCACGATACGTCGCACGGTGCCGCTCGCCGAGCGCATCACCACCGTCTCGGTCTCGATGACGCCGTGACCGAATCTGACGCCGCGCAACATGGGGCCGTCGGTGACGCCGGTCGCCGCGAACAAACAGTCGCCGCGCACCATGTCCTCGATCTGATATTTCTTGCGCGGATCCTTGATGCCCATCTTGGCGGCACGCTCGCGCTTCTCGTCGGTGTCGATCACCAGGCGGCATTGCATCTGGCCGCCGATGCAGCGCAGCGCCGCCGCCGCCAGCACCCCCTCGGGCGCACCGCCGATGCCGAGATAGATGTCGATGCCGGTCTTGTCGGGCTCGGCGGTATGGATGACGCCGGCGACGTCGCCGTCGGTGATCAGGCTCACCGCCGCGCCGACCTTGCGCACCGCGGCGATGATATCGGCATGCCGCGGCCGGTCGAGGATCATGGCGGTGATGGCGTCCGGCTTGACGCCCCTGGCCTTGGCCAGCGCCAAAATGTTCTCGCCGGCGGGCGCGTCGAGATCGACGACGTTCTTCGGATAGCCAGGGCCGATGGCGATCTTGTCCATGTAGATGTCGGGCGCATGCAGCATGGCGCCGTGATCGGCCATGGCCAGCGTGGCAATAGCGCCCGGCATGTTCTTGGCGCACAAGGTCGTGCCTTCAAGCGGATCGACGGCGATGTCGACCTTGGGGCCCGCCATGGTGCCGACCTTTTCGCCGATGAACAGCATCGGCGCCTCGTCCATCTCGCCCTCGCCGATCACCACGGTGCCGTCGATCGGCAGCTTGCCGAGCTCGCGCCGCATGGCGTCGACCGCGGCCTGGTCGGATTTCTTTTCCGCGCCGCGCCCGCGCAAGCGCGCGGCGGCGACGGCTGCGCGTTCGGTGACGCGCGCGATCTCGATGGAGAGAACGCGCTCCAGCGCCG
>JBAUYI010000461.1:0-3419 GCA_049584715.1 Xanthobacteraceae bacterium | reverse complement strand
AGCGCCTGCGGTCAGCCCGGGCTGCCCGAAGACGCGCGTAACCGCGCTAATGTGACCTAACCCTATTCCTGGAAGGATTTCCCATGAAAGACGACATCGTCATCGTCAGCGCCACGCGTACGCCGGTTGGCGCCTTCAACGGCGCCTTCGCCACGGTGCCCGCCCACGAACTGGGGCGGACGGCCATCAAGGCGGCGCTCGAGCGCGCCGGCGTCGAGGGCGCCCACGTCTCCGAAGTGATCATGGGGCAGATCCTGACCGCGGGTCAGGGCCAGAACCCGGCCCGCCAGGCCTCGATCGCTGCCGGCATTCCGGTCGAAACGCCGGCCTGGGGCGTCAACCAGCTGTGCGGCTCGGGGCTGCGCGCGGTGGCGCTCGGCTATCAAGCCATCCTCAACGGCGATTCCGACATCGTGGTCGCCGGCGGCCAGGAATCGATGAGCGTCGCGCCGCACTGCGCCTATCTGCGCTCGGGCGTGAAGATGGGCGACTTCCAGATGATCGATACGATGATCCGGGACGGTCTGTGGGACGCCTTCAACGGCTATCACATGGGCAACACCGCCGAGAACGTCGCCAAGCAATGGCAGATCACCCGCGCGCAGCAGGACGAATTCGCGGTCAAGTCGCAGAACAAGGCCGAAGCCGCCCAGAAGGCCGGCAAGTTCAAGGACGAGATCACGCCGGTGACGATCAAGAGCCGCAAAGGCGACGTCGTCGTCGATGCCGACGAATATCCCAAGCACGGCACCACGCTCGAAGCGGTCGGCAAGTTGCGGCCGGCCTTCGACAAGGAAGGCACGGTCACTGCTGCTAATGCGTCAGGCATCAATGACGGCGCCGCCGCGGTGGTGCTGATGACGGCCAGCGAGGCGCAAAAGCTCGGCAAGACGCCGCTCGCCCGCATCGTGTCGTGGGCGCAAGCCGGCGTCGATCCGAAGATCATGGGCACCGGCCCGATCCCGGCGTCGCGCGCGGCGCTGAAAAAGGCCGGCTGGAATGTCGGCGACCTCGACCTCATCGAAGCCAACGAGGCTTTCGCCGCGCAAGCCTGCGCCGTCAACAAGGACCTCGGCTGGGACACCGGCAAGGTCAACGTCAACGGCGGCGCCATCGCCATTGGCCATCCGATCGGCGCCTCGGGCGCCCGCGTGCTGGTGACGCTGCTCTACGAGATGGGCAAGCGCGACGCCAAGAAGGGCCTCGCCACTCTGTGCATCGGAGGCGGCATGGGCATCGCGATGTGTGTTGAGAGATAGACGACAGACGACGGACGACAGATAACGGATGAAGGGCGGCGATAATCCGTCGTCTGTCGTCCGTCCTCTGTCGTCCTAAACAAAAGAAATTGGGAGGGAATCATGGCCCGCGTTGCATTGGTGACGGGTGGGACACGTGGCATTGGCGCCGCGATTGCCAAGGCGCTCAAGGCGGCCGGCTATACGGTCGCGGCGAACTACGGTGGCAATGACGAGGCCGCGCAAAAATTCAAGGCGGAAACCGGCATCGGCGTCTACAAATGGGACGTCTCATCGTTCGACGCCTGCTTAGCCGGCATCAAACAGGTCGTGACCGATCTCGGACCGATCGATGTCCTGGTCAACAATGCCGGCATTACCCGCGATTCGCAGCTGCATCGGATGAAGCCCGAGCAATGGACGGCGGTGATCAACACCAATCTCAATTCGCTGTTCAACATGTGCCGCAACGTGATCGAGAGCATGCGCGAGCGCAAGTTCGGCCGCATCATCAATATTTCCTCGATCAACGGCCAGAAGGGCCAGTTCGGCCAATGCAATTACTCGGCGGCCAAGGCCGGCGAACTCGGCTTCACCAAGGCGTTGGCGCAAGAGAGCGCGCGCGCGGGCATCACCGTCAATGCCATCTGTCCTGGCTACATCAATACCGAAATGGTGCAGGCGGTACCCAAAGACGTTCTGGAAAAGAGCATTCTGCCGTTGATCCCGATCGGCCGCCTGGGCGAGCCGGAAGAAATCGCGCGCTGCGTGGTGTTCCTCGCCTCCGACGATGCCGGGCTGATCACCGGCTCGACTTTGACAGCGAATGGCGGCCAATACTTGGCCTAAGCTGTTCACTCATAAAGCAAGCGATTGGCGGCATCTGTTTTGCGCAATTTTGCGTACAATGAGCATTGGCGATGGATCGCTTTAGGGTGGCTGGATCGTGAGATTGCTGAAACGCCTGCTGCGCCGCCTGCTCGTCTTCGGGTTGGGCATCCTCAGCGTCTGGTTGATCGTTTTCGTCTTCAGATTGACCGACCACAGGCTGCCGACGATCCTGGCCGTGGCCCTCACCTACGGAATCGCTGCGTATATTGTCCTGCCGCGCGTCGTTCGCTTCGGCCTCAAAATCCTCCAGCGCAGACGTGTGCCTCGTTTCACGATTACCGGCGATGGATTGCCCGGCGATCCGGTCAATCTCGTGCTGATCGGAACGCGCCAACAGCTTCAGGCCGCTTTTGCGAGCGCGGGCTGGTCGGAGGCCGATCGATTGGGTCTGACAAGCTCGTGGCATATGGTTCGGGCATTCGTCTTCAACTCACCCTATGCGACCGCGCCATTCAGCACCCTCTATTTGTTCGGACGCGGCCAAGATATCGGTTTCCAAAAGGCCATCGATAACAGCCCGCGCAAGCGCCACCACATTCGCTTCTGGGCATCGAGCCTCACGCGCGCCGAGGCCACCGTGGGAACAACCGGCTTCTGGCTGAACACCGACCGGCCGGCGCACCATGAGCGTGTTCTCTGGGTCGGAGCTGGCACCAAGGATACCGGCCTCTCCCTGACCAAACTCACATTCCAGATCACCCACGCCACCGATGCGGATACCAATGCCGAGCGGGACTACATCATTGCCGAGTTGACGCAAAACCGCGTCATCGTGGACGTGAATACATACCGATCCGGCCAACGTCTGCCCACCCAACGCGTCAACCACTACATCACCGACGGCGAAGTGACCGTGGCGAGTCTGGCGCCGCCTGCCGCACCCTAGTCAGGTTGGCGACCAGCCTTGCGGAGCCAATTCAAAACCGGAAAAGTCGAAACCCGGCGCGACGGTACAGCCGCAGAGCGTCCAGTCGCCGAGGGTTTGCGCCGCCTGCCAGGCGTGAGCGGGCACGACGGCCTGCGGGCGCTCACCTGACGCAAGATCGCTGCCCAGAGTCACGCGCTCGGTGCGTCCTTCGTTTTGCGCAATTTCGAGTTCGAGCGGCGCGCCGGCGTACCAATGCCAGACTTCGACCGCATCGACCTGGTGCCAATGCGAGCTCTCGCCACGCGCCAGCAAAAAATAGATCGCGGTCGAAGCCGAGCGTCCGCCGTCGACCTGCCGCTTATCGCGAAACATCTCACGGAAATGCCCGCCTTCCGGATGCGGTTTCAGATCGAGCAGCCGGA